>JABMPI010000280.1 GCA_013203755.1 Bacteroidota bacterium | reverse complement strand
GGATAGTTTTTTTATATAAGGGATTATTACGAAATAAGTTGGACAGAACAGGCGATGCTATTTTTGTTTTTTACAAGGTATAAAAACTGCGAATAGCCACAGCTTATTTAATGTTTTTATAACGAAGTAAAAAGCAAAAAGAGCAAGCCTGAATGGGGAAGTTATTTTGTAACAATCCCTAAACTATAATTCCGTTTTATTAAAACTTCAAAATTACTCTGTTTAATACGATTCATTTTAGCATTAAAAACGATGCAAACTATTCACTCACAATTTAGTTCAGTATTTGTTCTTTAATATACTTAGCTTTGAAAACTGTAAAGCCACTTAAAAAATAGAACTATTGGAGAACAAATCAGAATTAAAATCATCAATTTCAGACAACGAGTTAAAGGCAAACCGACCAGAACCGATGGTTTCGAATATTGATGTATTTCCATATAAACGCAGAACAGAACCACAAGAAGCAATTGATGCGCTTATTGAAGGATACAATGTTTTAATTATAGATTATTACAGTAGCGGACTTGAGCTTTTAAACGCGTTAAAGCGATTTATTAAAACAAAATATTCCGACCAATCGTTTCAGGGACAGCGTGATTTTCGTAACGCATTTCGTGAGCTTTCGCATAAGATATTCTTAAATGTTAGTAACCATAAATTAGTAGTAAGAAAAGCCCCAGAAATTGGTTGGTTCAAAATTTTATATCCTGAATATAACGAATTTTTATTGCCGTTTTCTCAGGTTCAGGGTTTAAACAGTTCCTGGCAATGGCACATAAAAGGGATATTCATTCCGGTATTAAAACGAAAAATACATCCCTGGTTCGGAACTTATTTTCCAACCCGATTCGAACATTTAGAACTTCTGGACAGTTGGTTGAGACGTTACAAGGGTGAAAAAAAATCGGCATTCGACATTGGAATTGGAAGCGGAGTACTAACATTTCAGCTATTAAAACATGGTTTCAACAAAGTTATTGGAACAGATTCTAACCCGAATGCGATTATTGGGTTGAACGAAAACGCAACTAATTTACATTCGAAAGTAGAATTATTGTATGGCGATTTATTTGCGAATAACAACGCAAAAACTGAATTGATTGTTTTTAATCCGCCGTGGTTGCCTGCATCTCAAAATTTAGACGGTTTAGACAAAGCGATATATTACAATGCTGATCTGTTTTCCCGCTTTTTTGAAGAAGCAAAAAAACACCTTCAACCCAATGGAAGAGTTGTTCTTTTGTTTTCGAATCTGGCACAAATCACAAAAGTTGACGATAGTCACCCAATTGAAAAGGAGTTAGCCGAAGGTGAGCGATTCGAGAAAGAACTATTCCTTCAAAAAAAGGTTCGTTCGGCATCTAAAAAAACACAAAGAGACCAAACCTGGCGCTCGTTGGAAATGGTAGAATTGTGGGTATTGAAAGTGAAATAACATAAAATCTGTCTTAATTCTTGATACTTGAGTTATAATTCAAACAGCCGTCCCTGCCAGGTTTCTCGTTGTTTCAAACGTTTTTCAACTTTAGCAACAAACTCAAAGTTTTTGAGTCCCCATTTGGGTGCAATTAACATTTCGGCCGGTGCCTGACTAACAAATCGTTCCACAATAATAATTGGATTTAGCAATTCCAGGTAATCCACAACCAGTTCAATATACTCTTCTAATGTGAACATTTTAAATTGTGCCGGATTTTGTAAATATTGCTTTTCCAACAAAGTTCCTTTATGAATCTGAAGTTGATGCAGTTTTAAATTTTTAATCGGTAATTTAGAAATTACTTTTGCCTGCTCCAACAGCTCGTCCCTTGATTCTCCCTGTAAACCCAAAATTAAATGGGCACAATTATTTATTCCACGTTTGGCTGTTTGCTCCAACGCCCATATCGATTCGGCAAAAGTATGTCCGCGGTTTATTAATTTTAACGATTTATCTAAATGAGACTCCAGGCCAAACTCAACCATTATATACATTGTTTTACTCAGCTCCGCCAAATAATCCAGCAATTCATCGTTTACCCCATCGGGGCGTGTTGAAATTACCAAACCCACAACCTTAGGATGTTCCAATGCCTCTTCGTACAACAATTTCAAATTTTCGAGTGGTGCGTATGTATTTGTAAAGGCTTGAAAATAGGCCAGGAACTTCATCGATTTGTATTTCTTACCAAAAAATTCTACTCCTTCCTTTACCTGATTGGCAACGCTACTTTCCAGGTTACAATAAGTAGGTTTAAATGTTTTGTTGTTGCAATAGGTACAACCACCCACACCTTTGGAACCATCGCGGTTAGGGCAGGTAAACCCGGCATCTACAGAAACTTTTTGTACCCGTTCTTCGAATTTATTTTTAAAATACGTCGAAAAATCGTTGTACCTTTTTTCGTGCCCCCACTTATATTTTACCTGCTCCATTCATCTTTTTTTGAGATGTCAAAAATAAGTAAAAATCACCACCTCATTGCCATTCCGTTACACTGTTGAAAAAATATTGAAAACTTTACTCTTTTCGGGCTGTTTAAACCTGTAAATTAAAGAATCTTATTACTACTTTTAAAGCAACTAAAATAGCTATTATATGTTCTCTGCTAAAGACAAAACTCAAATAACATCCCGTGGAAGTGAACTCCACACCGTAAATTCGCAGCTTGTAAATTTCGAAAACGGATTTCCATATCTTCAAATTGAGGCTGCCGCTTCTGTTGGAAAAGGAATAATTCGCCTAAGCGAGGAAGATTTAATAAAAAGGATTGAATTATTCGACAATAAGGTGATTGAAGGTGCAAAACCATTAAAATTTATTCCGGCATCGGGTGCCGCCAGCCGAATGTTTAAATCGCTTTTTGAAGCTTTGGAGGCCTTTGAAAATGGCAATTCGGAAAGCAGCGTTCTTACTGAAAACAAAGCTGCAAAAGAATACACCGAAAAATTTAACCAGTTTGCCTTTGCCTCTCAAGTTGAAGAATCCATACAAAAAGAGGGAGAAGAAAAAAACTCAAAAAATAAAATTGGTTTTTTGTTGAATTCGAAAGGATTAAATTACGGCTCGCTTCCAAAAGGATTATTGAAATTTCATGCGTATGAAAAGAGCAATCGAACTCCTTTTGAGGAACATTTGGTTGAAGGTGCAAAATATGCAAAAGACAATAACGGAGTTGCCAAACTGCACTTTACCGTTTCGCCTGAACATCAACCTGAATTTGAAAAACTGCTCGATATAATAAAAGAGCTTTACGAAAAAGAATTGAATGTTAAATTCGACATTTCATTTAGCCAACAAAAACCTTCTACAGATACTATCGCAGTTGATTTAAACAACGAACCTTTCCGCGAGAACGATGGAAAATTGTTATTCCGCCCGGCAGGACATGGTGCTTTAATCGAAAATTTAAATGATTTAGATGCTGATGTTATTTTCATAAAAAACATAGACAATGTTGTACCCGACCGATTAAAAAAACCAACCATTGATTATAAAAAAGCACTTGCAGGACTGTTATTAAAATTTCAGGATAAATTATTCTTTTATCAAAAGGAATTAAACGAAAAAGGACCAACTGCTTTAGATAGTGCATTTTTAGCAGCAGCCTCTAATTTTCTGGAAAACACATTGAACACCAAGCCGGCAGAAAATCAATATTACACCGAAAAAGAGCAGCTGTACCGTTATTTAAAAGAAAAATTGAATCGTCCGCTTCGTGTTTGTGGGATGGTAAAAAACGAAGGAGAACCAGGTGGTGGTCCATTTTGGGCAATAAACAACGATGGAACTGTTTCGCTTCATGTAGTAGAAAGTTCGCAAATAGACCCGAAAAGTGTTCAGCAACAAAATATTGTGAAAAATGCAACCCATTTTAATCCGGTTGATTTAGTTTGTGCTACAAAAAATTACAAAGGCGAAAAATTTAACTTAACAGAATTTACTGACCCCGCAACCGGTTTTATTTCAACAAAGTCGAAAGACGGGAAAGAGCTTAAAGCACAGGAGTTACCGGGTTTATGGAACGGTGCAATGAGCAACTGGAATACTCTGTTTGTGGAGGTACCAATCGAAACTTTTAATCCGGTAAAAACAGTAAACGATTTACTGCGGGAACAACACTTGGAATAAATATTTTATTATTGGGCTGATTTACTAATTTTGCAAACTGATTTTTAGTTAATGAACGAGGATAGAGAAAATTACAGGGACGAAGATATAATTGGGGCGGTTGACCGTTTTAAGCGTTCACTCATTTCAGGCAGTACAAAGTATTTCGATGTGTCGGAATTTGAGGGAATTGTAGAGCAGTTGCTGGATGAAGGAGATTTACAAGGTTCGGAAATTGCTGCCAAACAAGGTATTCAAATCCATCCAAATGCAGTTCCACTTCAGCTGAAATATGCTCAGGTTCTTATTAATAAAGGCAAATACGAAAAATCGTTGCAATACCTTCATTTTGCAGAAAAAGTAGATTCAACCAACCCGGATGTGCATTTACTAAAAGGTTCGGCACGTATGGTTATGGGCAACGAAACCGAAGCTTTACTATCGTTTAGGAAAGCAATAAAATATGCGGGGAACGAAATGGATGAAATTTTGTATCACATTGGTTCTTCGTATATTCAGGTAGGCGAAATTTCAAAAGCCATCCATTATTTTGAACAAACGATAAAAGCCAATGCAACAAATGAAATGGCTTTGTACGATCTGGGCTTTTTTTGCGACCAAACTGGCAAGTATAAAAAAAGTATAAAATATTACAACAGTTACCTGGACATCGACCCATTTAACCACACCGTTTGGTTTAATTTAGGGACAGTTTACAACAAATCCGACAAACATAAAAAAGCCATTGAAGCGTATGAATTTGCAATGGTTTTAAACGACGATTTCCACATGGCTCTTTTTAACATTGGCAACGCACTTGCCAATTCAGAAAAATTTGAGGAAGCCATAGTAAAATACCAGGAATACATTAAACTCGAACCCGAAAACGCCGATGCATATTGTTATATTGGCGAGTGTTTTCTAAACCTTGAGAACCACAAAGAATCGGAACTCCATTATAAAAAGGCACTAAAAATAAATTCGAAAAACGATACTGCATGGTTTGGGCTTGGCTTACTATCATGGATTGATCAACAGTTTGAAGACAGTATTAGGCACATTAAAAAAGCCATTAAAATTGACAACTTAAATGCGGAGTTCTGGCTAACACTTGGAAAAGTCAATAACGATTTCAACAATCAGGTAAGTGCAATAAATGCACTCAAAAAAGCAGCTAGAATTGATGCAGGAAATACTGAGGTTTGGCTAACATGGGTTGATGTTCTTACAAAACATAACGAGCATAATAATGCCATTCGCATTTTAAAAAGAGGTATAAAAAACAATTCCGATTCTATTTTAAAATATCGTTTGGTGGCACTTTTACTTGAAGATAAAAAAGAGAAAGAGGCTTTTGAAATGCTTTTAATTTCGATGAAACAAGACTTTGAACAAATTAATTACCTTTTTGATATTTTTCCAAAGTCGACAAAAAACAGAAAACTTAAAAAACTGGTTGACAATTTCAAAAAGGATAATATTGATAAATAAATAAGATCTGTTTTCATCATTTTTGTATTACCTAATTAAATTCCACAACCAATATTTAATTATTTGTTTTCTTTGAAAATTGATTATTGAACATTCGATATTGACTATTTTTATTTCAATTCCCAATAATCAATATTCGATGTCGAATTTCTAACTAACAATTAAAACTACTCATGAACGGGACCATAAAAGAATACTTAATTTTAGTTTTAAAAGGAATGGCAATGGGAGCAGCAGATGTTGTTCCGGGGGTTTCGGGCGGAACCATTGCGTTTATAACCGGCATTTACGAAGAGTTAATTAACTCCATAAAATCGGTAAACCTTAAAACTTTAAAACTTTTCTTTACCGGACAATTTGCCGCATTTTGGACAGCAATAAACGGGACATTTCTAATTAGTATTTTCCTCGGAGTTGGAATAAGTATATTTTCGCTGGCAAAAGGATTGGAGTTTTTATTAAACACCTTCCCAATTTTGGTTTGGGCCTTCTTCTTTGGGCTGATTGTGGCATCTGCAATTTATGTTGCCCGCACCATTAAAAAATGGAACTTTGGAACTGTAACAGCGGGAATAGTTGGAATTGCAATTGCTTATTTAATTACCGTAATTTCGCCTGCCGAAGCCAACACTACCTATTTATTTATTTTCATTTCGGGGGCAATTGCCATTTGCGCAATGATACTTCCCGGCATTTCGGGCAGCTTTATTTTGGTTTTACTAGGCATGTATAAGTTTGTACTTGAAGCCGTTGGCAATTTCGAAATTGCTATTATACTAACCTTTTTAGCTGGAGCAGTTATTGGAATTATAGCCTTTTCGAATGTATTGTCGTGGTTATTGAAAAAATACCACAACATAACCATTGCAGTTTTAGCCGGTTTTATGGTTGGTTCTTTAAATAAAGTGTGGCCATGGAAAGAAGTTACCGAAACATTTCTCGACCGCCACGGAGAGATTAAACCGCTTGCTGAAAGCAATATTTTTCCGGGAACATTTGAACAAATTACCGGGAACGATGCTTTATTACCAGGTGCAATTTTACTTGCAGTTGTAGGTTTTGTCCTAATATTTGTAATTGAAGGTATTACAAAAAAACCGACCACAGAAAGTTAAAATACTCAATTATATTGGCGATAAAAATCAATGTTGCATCTTGATACTTGATACTAAAATCTAACTTAAGTTATGAAACGATACGGATTACTCGGATACCCACTCACCCACTCTTTTTCGAAACGATATTTTACTGAGAAATTTGAAATAGAAAAAATAGAATCTACTTACCAGAATTTTGAAATAGATAGTATCGATAAATTCCCTGAAGTCATAAAAAATAATCCTGAGATTATTGGCTTGAATGTTACAATTCCATACAAAGAACAGGTTATTCCTTTTTTAGATGAATTGAATGATTCAGCTCGCGAAATTGGTGCTGTAAATACAATTCAGGTTACAAGAACTGAATCAGGAGTTCATTTAAAAGGATTTAATACAGATACTTACGGATTTGAAACGTCGTTAAAACCATTGCTAAAAGAACACCATAAAAAAGCATTGATTTTAGGTACTGGTGGTGCATCAAAAGCATTAAAATATGTTTTATCGAAATTGGGGATTGAGTATATTTCTGCGTCAATTGAAGAATTAAAAGAGCATGAGATTCGTTACCAGGACATTAACGAAAAGATAATAACTGAACGACTTCTAATTATTAATGCTACTCCTTTGGGAACCTACCCCAAGGTAGATACTTTTGCTAATATACCTTATGAATTTATAACCGATAAACATTTGCTTTTCGATTTGGTTTACAATCCGGAAGTCACCCAGTTTCTTGCAAAAGGAGAGGCGAATGGAGCTGCTATAAAAAATGGTTACGAAATGTTATTGCAACAGGCCGTAAAAGCTTACGAAATTTGGAACGAAAATTACCCCTCTTAATCTCCCCAAAGGGGAGAATTAAAAATGCTCGATTATGACAAGCTAATTTCGAACATTTTAGTATTCAAAAATCGTTTAAAAAAATGGATAAAACTAAAGTATTATTTGTTTGTCTGGGTAACATTTGTCGCTCGCCAAGCGCCGAAGCTGTTTTTACAGGTGTAGTTAAAAATGCAGGGCTTCAGAACAACTTCGAAATTGATTCTGCGGGAACATCGGGCTGGCATGAAGGCGGACCTGCAGATGGCAGAATGCAATCTCACGCCATTAAAAGAGGATTCAACCTAACAAGCCTTTCGCGCAAATTCAATCCGAATACCGATTTCGATTATTTTGATTATGTAATTGGAATGGATAACGAAAACATGCGCAATCTGGAAAATATGGCGCGAAACGAAGCCCATTTAGACAAACTTTATAAAATAACCGATTTTAGCAAAGAGTTGGAATACGATGAAGTACCAGATCCTTATTACGGAGGTGATGCTGGCTTTGAGCTGGTTCTTGATTTGTTGGAAGACGCTTGCGAAAGATTGATGGAGAAATTAAGCTAGAACTTTGCTCTCAGCGCAATTTAATTCCTTAACAGATATCCAGGATTCCTTATTCCAATTCAATTCATAACTATTCAGTCCGGAAACGACAGTAATCAATTCAAAGATTTAATAGTGGTCAATTTACCTAAAGCCAGAAAAAGTATTCCTAAATGGGAAAATACTTACGATTGTAAAATCCCCAAATCAACGTTGTTTAAATATTACAAATTCGTTATTGCTAGTCTTAAAAAATGTTTGAATGACCCTTCCGCAAGGGAAACCTATTTGTTGCCAAACCTTTTTGAACTGTTTATTTTCAATTTTAGAAAAACCACTTACAAAAATATATATCAAGTGAATTTAAATTTTCTCCAGACAATTAGATAATTATAGATATTGTTGAATTGTTTTAGACAGCTCATTATATGTAATTATTCCTTTATGGCTCCAAACTTTTTGTCCATCTTTAAACAAAACAAAACCTGGAATAGTCTGCACCTGATAAGTTTTGGTTATTGCTTTATTGGCTTCAACATCTACTTTTTCAATTTTTGCTTTTCCTTTATAGTCTTTGGCCAGCTTTTCAATTACAGGGCTCATTTTTTTACAGGGAGCACACCATGGAGCATGAAAATCAATTAATACAACTTTTTCAGAACTAATCAGTTTTTGAAAGCTCTCTTCGGAGTATTCAACATTTTCGCTGGCTACAGTTACTTCGCTTTGAACAGTTGGAAATCCACGTCGGTTCCAATCCATAATTCCTTGTTGTAAATTGTACAATTTATTAAAACCTATTTTTGCCATATAATTTGCCGCTGCACTACTCCTACTTCCAGTTAAGCAATAGAGATAAACCGGTTTATCTTTTTGTAACAAATTAACCTTATTTACAAACTCCCTGTCAGACACACTAATTAAAGTTGATCCTTCAATATGCCCACGCGAATATTCTTGTGACGTGCGAACATCCAAAATAATACCTTCACCCGTCTTAGTCAACTCCTGAAACTTATTTGCATTTACCTGCTGAAGTACCTGTGCATTTGCACCTATCATTAATATAACACTAAATGCAAAACTGAATAATAATCTCAACATATCTAATAATCTATATTTATATATATAATAGCGCGAAGGTATAAAAAATTACACATCAGCCAAATTATTTCTCAGAAATTTGTCACACAGATTAAAAATTGTACTAATGCAATAGATTAGAAACGAGCATACAAATTACAATTCTCAAATATGAGAATGATAAAATAAAAAACGAGTTACATGAGTTTCCACTGAAAATGAAAAATATAAAGGAATGAAATAAACTCCACCAGAATTATGAAACTTGTATTACCAAAAACATATCAATATAATTGATATAATTGTTTCTTTTTCCCTTCTTTTTTATTGAAAAATCGTTTCGTCCGTCAGCCGACGGATAAAAATATTTTTCGCTTCGAATAAGAAAAAAACAATTCATTTTTTTTATCAATCATCTTAATACCTATTTGGTATTACTACTCACTGGCTAAGTTTAATAAAATTTCTCTTAACTAAACTAATTATTTGTTTAGTATATAGTTAACCAAACAATGCAATCGTAATATAGCTGAATATCAACCATTGGAAAAACAGATAAGAAAAGCAATATAAAAAAAAGTATTTCATTAGTTAAGGCACAGATGAAATCCTTTCAATTGTAGTATTTGCCAACAACAAATAAAAATCATTGTCAAATACTTTATACATTATTCAAAATGATAAAGAAAAGTAACCAGCGCATCGTAGGCAGGTTTTCTTTGTCCTTCAATATCTACAATAATTTTTACCTGTACTTTAGCAATACCACGCAAATTTTTAATGTCTTGCAAAGAAACAGTGGCTCTAATTTTATCGTTCACTTTAACAGGTTGTTGAAAACGTAATTTTTCAATTCCATAGTTCACAATCATTTTTACATTCCGAATATCAACAACATTAAACCATAAATAGGTTAACATCGAAGTTGTAAGGTAACCATGTGCAATGGTTGTTTTAAATGGCGACTCTTTTGCAGCGCGTTCCGGATCGGTATGAATCCATTGATAATCCAATGTTGCATCTGCAAATTTGTCAATCTGCTCCTGACTTATCTGAATATAATCCGAAACGCCAATTACTTTCCCCTGGAGTGCCGCAAATTCATCGTAGTTGTTAATTATACATTTTCCCATAAATTCAATTTTTATGGATGCAAAATAAGTTGTTTAATTCCGAAATATTGTAATTCATCTTCAACATTCGTTAAAAATTATAGGGGTTTAACCTAGTACAACTGAATTTTAAGACACAACGTTCTAAATTTAAATTCTAACCGTTAATTCGTTATATTTTATCATCTTTGCGCTCTTTCCAGAATAGATGAAAAATAGTTTAAAAAGCACTACATTTTTAGCAATTCTAGCCTGTTGGTTGTGGTCAACAGCATTTGTTGGAGTAAAAATAGGATTGGAATATCAATCGCCATTTCAGTTTGCCGGCATACGATTTTTTATCTCTGGCGTGCTTATCTTTATCATTTTCGGGAAACCCAATAAATTTTTAGCTGAACTCAAAACCAATTGGAAATTTATTTCATTTCTTGGCTTGATTCAAATTTTTACACAGTATGCACTTTTCTACAGTGGAATTAACCTCGTCCCCAGTGCGCTTGCAGCAATGATTGTAGGTTCTTCTCCATTATTTATAGCACTCGTAGCCCATTTTTCATTTCATAACGATAAAATGACTCCGCTAAAAACAGGTAGTATTTTAATTGGCGTAGCGGGAATTGCCATTATTACACTTGGCAGAACTAAAGTGGAAATAAAAAATGAATTGGAGTTTCTTGGAATCGGATTACTTCTTATTAATAATATTGTTTCAGGCTACTCAAATGTGTTAATTGTAAAAAAATCTACAAACATTTCTCCGGCTGTATTAAGTTCAACCTCGTTAATGCTGGGCGGATTATTACTATTTCTTATTTCAATTCCAATTGAAGGAATCAATTTGGGACCATTCCCAGCAACTTATTATTATACATTGGCTTGGCTTAGCTTTTTGTCGGCTGCTGCTTTTACCATTTGGAATACGATATTAAAACGCCCGGGCATAAAAGTATCTTTATTAAATGTTTGGAAATTTTTAATTCCGGTTTCCGGCGCCGGACTAAGCTGGATTATTTTAACCGACGAAAAGCCTGACTTTATTTCAATGGTTGGAATGGCGTTTATTGCAACGTCGTTGGTAGCTTTGAATTATGCTAACCGCAAGCAAAAAATCAAATCATCTACTTCACCTTAATCGCTTTTAAAACTACGCCTTTAAATTGAGTATTATCTTTGGCATTTACCCGAATTAAATACATTCCGGGCAAAACGTCTCCCAAACTTATTTCTATTCTTGAATTATAGCTGGTTGATGTTATACTTCGAACCTTACTTCCAGTTTGATTATAAACCTCAATATTAAACTCTTCGTTTGCTAAACCCGGATTATCCAAAATAACCGTAATTATATTGGAGAAGGGATTTGGATACATCTCAACATCCAAACCTAATTTCGTTTCAGCATTATATGGCGAACCGTATATTTTTTCAGAAGCTTTCCAACTCGACCAAAGTGCATTGTCTAAATGGGCTTCAATTAACTCCAAAGAATAACCTTCTCCGTCGGCATTTTCGGGCCATGGAATTGTATCTGTATAAGCAACCGAATCTACCAATTGATTAAATCCGTTTCTAAGAAAGATTGATTCTCCGCTGTTACTTAATTGCTTTTCGTATTGTCCAAACGCATTAAAATCATATGTATTTTCAAATAGGGCTGAATCGTTTGACAAAACAAACCCCGCTCCGGGCTGAATACTTTCACTGGTTTGAAAAAGGTAATTAATTCCTCCTGAAAGTGTAAAACCGTTCAAATTTACCGGGCTATCTCCAAAATTCATTATCTCAATAAATTCAGGATAATCATTCTCAGGATGGTACATTATTTCATTAATCACCAAGTTTTCGCCAAAAACATCTTCAAATAAATATATTTCCTCTGCCAAAGCACTCCAGGACTGATCCTCTGAAGAATAAAATCTTGCTTTCAAAATAGTACTACTTCCAATTGTTATATCACCTGCATATTTAGTTCCATTTATACCTCCACCAATTGTCCTTGGGTCGGTTCCATCTAAAGTAAAATAGATAAAACCGGAAGCATTATTTGAGTTTGTTAATTTAATATCCTTTTCCTCAGCATTCTTCTCCTTCTCTTCAATTATTGGCGGCATATTTTTTGGAAAAAGATTGTTTTTAATATCTCTAAGTTGCTCAATAACAATATCTCTCCGTTTGGGAATGTACTCTTCCAAAACTTTATTTACTTCCGGAACCCAATATTCATTCTTTGTATAAGTAACCTGTGTATCTTCCTTGCGATAATCACCCCAGCGCGCGGATTCTAAAACAATTGCTTTTTCAATTTCATTCGCTCTAAAACTAAAACTCTTTTCAAAATTATCAGGAGTTAAAGCACCGTCATTAAAAAGATGTTTATAAACTGCATCTGCAAATTGTATTCGATACTCCTCATTTTCCTTTAAAAAAGTATGTATTTCTGTTGGTCCACCCTCATTATTTTTCAGAGTATTATTATAATTAACATCCGAATAACGCATTACATGTTCTGCGTCCCAGGTATAAAAGCAAAACCCTGATTGTGTCGTTCTATTTCTGGCCGCATACCAATTCTGATGTGCCCAATCAAAATTCCCTAAATAAAAGTTTAAGATCATATAATCGATAAATGCCGGAATATCCAAATACTCCTTTATATCCTCAACATTCTGGTTTGTAGCAGATCCTGCCCGAGAGCGATCAAGCAGTTTTAAATAGTCGTCATTCGATCCCGAAACAATGTTATTAGGATTGTGTTTTACTATATCAAAATCTTCTCGTGGTGCATCTAAATATTCAGATAGAAAAGCATCGTCCGGTCTTTCGTGCAAATCATATACTCCCCAATACAACCCATTTAAATAGAGATGAATATACCTCCCATGAAAGCTAAGCCCTCCCATTTCGTTTTGCATATCCGATGCCAGCTGGTCTCTAAAATAGAGCGCTGTAGTGTGTTGTTTTTCGTCCCAGGGATGGAGCCATGAATACAAAAGGCCATCAACAACCAAAGTATTAATCGATTCAATCTCAGAATCTGGGAACAGTTTACGTTTCAATCTGGTTGGACCGTATTCCTCTTTAAACAACAAACGCATTGATTGTTTAGGGATTTTCCATTTTACAATACTGGTTCCTCCTTGATTTTGAACACCACATTCAATAGCAAAATTTTCTTCGCTCGTATTAAAAATAAATTCGGCAGTTACTGGTTTTTCTCTTGTTTCGTTTGTGTTTGGGTATCCAACATAAAGTCCGGTTTCATGATTAAACCACTCATCTGTTTCCATTGAAAGAGAAAGTGATGGTAAGGATTTAAAGGCATCAATAATATCTGTAGAATATTCTGGATGATTAACAACATCAGAATCCATTTCATAATCTGCATTAATAACTGAATATCCGCCCCAGGTTTCAGGAAATCCATCTGGTTGTGCCCCCTGTTTGGCAGACTTTGAAGGAAATAAATAGCTGTTGGTAATAATTATTGAATTTCCAGACGCCAAAATTGCAACTGCTTTAACAACAGTGGTCGAATTAATTAGCACCGCTCCTTTATAAATTATTCCATTTCCCTCCGACGGATTAGAGCAATCGACCGTATAAATTATATTAGCCGCAGAATTATTAGAGCTTATTGAAAGTTCAAATGGATCATCGTAAAATTTTCGATCGTGACTAAAAACAACCTCAACTTCGCCGTTAAACTCACCACTATTCTCCTTACCCGTTGTAAAACTATATACATTACTTTGTGCGACGCCATTGCTATTAACTGCATCAACACTCCAATAGTAGGTTGTATTTTCTTCCAGCGAAGAAGCTACAAAACCAGGACTTTCTGCAACCGCAAAAAAGCCCGGAGGATTTTCAGTACTTAAGTTTAGATTGTATGAATCTGCATAATAACTACTGGACCATTTAAGCTCAGGATTTAAAGGAAGATAATTTAACTGGTTCATTGGACTAATCAAATTTACCGAATCCGGAACCACCGTAGTATTCATCGCATTCAATGTAAATCCGTTCATCACAAAAAAAGAGGTACTGTTTCCGGGGTAAGTTTCCATTTCAAAAGAAAGAACAATATCTGACCCATCCGACTTTAGTAAAGTTTCAAAAATTGTTACACTTTCCAATGGCAAACTTCCATTTGAAATATCAATTCCGTTATTAATAGTACTACCTAGAGCATCTTCAATTACAACTTTAAATATTCCTGTTTGATCACTATTATCGTGATGAAACGACTTCCATTCATACAATCCTGCAGGCAAACCACTAATTGTTAATTTCATGGGGACTTTTGCAGATCGTCCATCATTTCCTATCCAATCGCGTAGTAAATTAGAAAAATCATTCCCCGAATTTTCACCACGGTCAATCATTTGTTTTGCTTCTTTTTTTGTTCCTTCCGGCCATTCAGCATCAATTGTAATTGCAGTTCCGGCCACGTCAAAAATTTGTGGTGTAAACGAATTGTTATTTTCGTGTTCAGCTAAATAACCTTGAAAACCAGCCTGCAATTGAGACACCGATTTGCTAAAATCTACTTGGAGTAAAAATAAATCTTGTGGATTCAAAACTTCAATTTCACCAATTAAACCAGAATTATTTCCATTTGTGTTTTTAGATACAATCAGAAAAATGAATAGTATAAAAAGGATGGGGAATTTCAAATAAACTTTTATAAGAGAAGTGCAACACATAAAAGCAGTTTAATTAATTACATCAAAAAAATAATGGAATCCAACTATCTATTTCGATTGAAACACAAAAATAGGATTCTTTTTTACTTCAAAAGGTGAAATAAATATTAAAACAAAAAAACCAGCTCCCTTATTAAAAACTGGCTTTTCAATATATTTTTTATTTCAGATTACTCTTCCAATACCAACAATTCAATTTTCCTGAAGTCAGTACCATGACTTTCAGCTTGCAACGAAATAGTTCCTTTAGTTATAATTTTATTACCGTCGGCAGGTAATAATTTATCGTAATTTTTGTCGCGTGGGTCAAGTTGTGGTTTTTCATAACTCATTACCTCAACACCTTCCACAAAATGGCGAATTACTTCACCACCAAGAACTTCAACTTCTACGCTTACCCATTTATCATCCCTTTGTGTTTCCGATTTTGAATTTATACAATGTTGTTCAATCAATTTTCCATTCATCTCAACATTTGTTCCCGGGGTACACAAATTCAATGTTGAACGTTCATCTTTTCCTTTTAACCCACCAAGAAGTTGAACCTCAACAGATACAGGAAAATCCTGATCTAATTCCATTGATGCCGCGCTTTGCCCATGCAACATTAACCCGTTATTACGGAAAGCCCAGCCCGGTCCACCTTTTACCTGGTCGCCAACAAAACGATATTCAACGTGAAGCCTGTAATGAGAAAATTCTCCTTTATAAAAAATGTGTCCAAACACTTCTCCAAACTCATCCCAGTTTTCGTAGCTAACACGAAGAAGTCCATCCTCCACTCTAAAAGTATTATTGTAATTATCACCCAATTCATGATGCCTGAATTTAATTTCCCAGTCGTTTAAATCTTTTCCATTAAACAACTGAATCCAATTTTCACCTGCTGATTTTTCGGTTGATTTCTGGGTTTTAGGTTTCGAATTACATGCTGAAACCATCACTACCAGAGCTATAATAAAAACTTTTGAAGTAAAATTTAAAATGCGCATTCTATTTTTTTTAAGTTATTAATTGGTTTTAGTTTTTATGAAAAGTAAAGATAAAATAAAAACTCAATATCCCATTTTAACCATCTGGTTAAACTTTTTAGCCAATCCTTTGGAAATAATTAAAAAATAGCATATTTTTGACCATCCGGTTAAATTTTTTGGTTAAACCAATTAGACAAATGAGTAAAATAAAAAAAGACAACACCGAAGAGAGAATATTAGATGCAGCTCAATCCGTTTTCATTCAAAAAGGAATGGACGGTACACGAATGCAAGAGATTGCTGACACAGCCGGAATTAACAAAGCACTGCTTCACTACTACTTTAGAACAAAACAAAAACTATTTGAAGCCATTTTTAAAAAGATATTTTCTGGAGCCTTCCCTAGTATCAAAGATTTCCTTCTCTCCGATACCCCCATTGAAGAAAAGCTTGAGGTATTTATTGAACGCTACATCGATCTACTTTTAAAAAACCCTTTTCTCCCTATTTTTATTTTAAAAGAAATTAACCGCGATCCTGATTTTATGATAATGACTCTAAAATCGGGAGGAGTTAATCCATCAGAAATTCTTGACATTTTTGAAGAAGAAATGCATAAAGGAAATCTTCGGAAAATGGAAGTACGAGAAATACTTATAAACACAATCGGACTTTGCATATTCCCGTTTGCAGCGAAACCACTACTGCTAAATCTGTTTTTCGAAAACGACAAAAATGCATACAAACAATTTCTGGTAAACAGAAAAACCACCGTTAAAGATTTCGTTCTAAATTCAATTTTAATAAAATGAGACGACTAATTCTATTACTAATTATTCCCTTTCAATCGGTTTTTGGTCAAACCAAAATTCCTCTTGACAGTTGTTATGCCTGGGCTCAAGAAAATTATCCTAACCTAAAGCAATCTGAAGTTTGGGCGAATATCAACTCCTTAAATCAGGAAAATATAAAAACCAATTATTTACCAAAAGTAACGTTAAACGGGCAAGCCACCTACCAATCGGATGTAACCGGACTTGAGATTCCGATCCCAAACTTGTCGGTTCCAAAGGTATCGAAAGACCAATACAAAGTTTACGCTGAACTCCGCCAAAACATTTGGGATGGAGGAATTTCTGATGCAAATGCCCGACTTGAAGATGCTATTTTAAAAAGCAATTTAAGTGAATTGGAGGTAGAATTGTATCGGTTAAACCAGCAGGTTGCACAAAGCTTTTTTACAGTATTGATGGTAAAAAAACAATTGAATGTTTTAGTTGAACAGGAAAAAGTATTATTCGAAAAACTAAAATTGGTTGAATCTGGAGTTAAAAATGGAATACTGGAGAAATCAGCAGGTCTTGTTTTGCAAGCCGAAATTTTAAATATCGACCAAAATAAAATTCAATTAAATGCCGGGGAAAATGCCTCGCTTCAAATGCTTTCCATACTCACCGGAAAAACTGATATAATTAACGATGAACTGGTTTACACAGAGTCACAATCCGGTTTCGCTCAAATTTTAAACCGACCCGAAATTCAATTTTTCAATAGCCAATCGGAACAATTGGAAACAAATAAATATTTACTCGATAAAACAAGAAATCCTAAGTTATTTGGATTTGGACAAGCCGGTTACGGCAAACCTGCATTAAATATGCTCAGCAACAGTTTCGATGCCTATTATTTAGTTGGCTTAGGAGTTTCGTGGAATGCTTTCGATTGGAAAAATACAAGCCGCAAAAAACAAGTTATTCAACATCAACAGGAAATGATTCAATTTCAAAAAGAGACTTTTACTCAAAACATTCAAATGCTTTTAGTTCAGCAAAAAGAACAAATTTTAAAAATTGGAAAAATGCTTGAAAACGACCAGAAAATGGTTTCGCTTCGAACCGAAATTACAAAAAGCGCCGCTTCAAAATTAGAAAATGAAACCATTACTGCATCAGACTATATTCAGGAAATGCAAAACGAAACCGTTGCCAAACTAAACTACGAATTACATAAAATACAACTGAGTAATGCACAGGAAAAATACATAATTATTAATGGGAGAGAAAAACTTAAAAAACCTTCGAAATAAAAGAAATTGACAGTCACAATTTTCAGTTTCAAAAAACAAAATTATAGCAAAACGATACACTTAAGACAAGGCAAATTTTACACAAATGAGAACAATTAAATAACACATTGTTTTCTTTTCCCTGTCTAATTACTTAATGCCAATAATCTAAAATTTAATTTTTAATAAAATGAAATACAACTATTTAATTCTAATTCTGGCTCTTCTGGTTTTTGGTTGCGTACCCACCGAAGAGAAATCGGATGCTTTTGGAAACTTCGAATCTGAAACGCTAATTGTTTCGTCAGAGTCGGCAGGAAAAATACTTCAATTAAATATTGAAAAAGGACAAAAAATTGAAGCTAATTTCATAAGTGCAATAATTGACACGACACAAATTAAATTAAAACTTTTGCAAGCCGATGCCCAAAAAGCGGCGGTGCGTTCTCGCAAACAATCTATTCAAACGCAAATTGAGGTGTTTGAAGAACAAAAGAAAAATATTGAGGTGAATAAATCACGAATTTTAAAAATGATGAAAGACAGTGCAGCCACGCAAAAACAGCTTGACGATATAAACGGACACATTCGCGTAATCGACAAACAGGTTTTAAACATTAAAACTCAATTTATTGCAATTGCAAAAGAACAAGAAGTTATAGACGCACAAAAAGAGTTGTTGGTTGACCAATTAAATAGATGCAGCATAAAATCGCCGATTGCAGGATTAATTTTAGAAACATATGTAGAGCAGGGAGAATTAACGACGCCCGGCAAACCACTTTTCAAAATTGCCGATTTAAATGAATTGGAATTAAAAGTTTATGTGAGTGGAGCACAGCTACCAAGCGTAAAACTTGGACAAACAGTTGATGTATTAATTGATAAAACAGAGAGTGAAAACCAGACACTTTCCGGAACTGTAACCTGGATTTCGTCGGAGGCTGAATTCACGCCAAAAATTATTCAAACAAAAGAAGAGCGCGTAAAATTGGTTTATGCGGTTAAAGTTACAGTTAAAAACGATGGCACTTTAAAAATTGGAATGCCAGGGGAAGTGAATTTCAATTGATGAATTATTATTGATTAAGGATTATTTAAAAGTTAAAATAATTATGATTTCAATAAAAAATATAAGCAAAACGTATGGCGAAATTAAAGCCCTCCAAAATATTTCGTTAGAAATAAAACGGGGTGAGCTTTTTGGGTTAATTGGTTCTGACGGAGCAGGTAAAACCACCTTAATGCGAATTCTCACAACACTACTTTTGCCTGATTCGGGTGAAGCCAAAATGGATAAATTTGATGTGGTTGATGAATTCAAAAAGATACGCCACATTGTTGGGTACATGCCCGGGCGATTTTCGTTGTATCAGGATTTAAGCGTAATGGAAAATCTCAACTTTTTTGCCACCGTTTTTGGAACTACCGTTGAAGAAAATTACGACCTCATCCGTGATATTTATTATCAAATTGAACCTTTTAAAAATCGTAGAGCCGGGAAACTTTCCGGGGGTATGAAACAAAAACTGGCTTTGTCGTGTGCACTTATTCACAAACCAAAAATTCTGGTACTCGATGAGCCAACCACGGGAGTTGATTCTGTTTCGCGAAAAGAGTTTTGGGAAATGCTGAAAAAATTGCAACAAAAAGATATTACAATTCTGGTTTCGACACCGTACATGGACGAAGCAGTTTTATGCGACCGCGTAGCATTAATTCAAAACGGAAAAATAATGGACGTCGATACTCCATCCAGAATCACTGAAAAATTTCCACGAACTATTATTCAGGTTCGGTCAGAAAATATGTTTCAGTTGATAAACGATTTACGCTCTTTTGAAAAAGCAGAATCGGTTTTTGCATTTGGTCAGTTTGCTCATTTTACCGGCATTGAGGATGATGTGGAGACGGCTGAGTTGGATATTTATCTACACAAGTTGGGGCACAAAAATATTGTGACAGAAGAAATTCTACCGGGAATTGAGGATGTGTTTATGAGTTTGATGCAGAGTAGCTCCGAGCTGTGAACTATTAGCACAACGCGCTAAGCGGTTCGAAAACGCTAAGCGCATAAAACAAGAAGAATGACAGAGAAAATAATAACCGTAAAAAATCTAATAAAGAAATTCGGCTCATTTGTGGCAAACGATGACCTAAGTTTTGACGTGTATAAAGGCGAAATATTTGGATTTCTTGGTGCCAACGGTGCAGGAAAAACAACAGCTATCCGAATTTTATGCGGACTCTCCTCTCCCACTTCCGGCGAATTAAAAGTTGCGGGATTTGATGTTTATCGCGAAACAGAAAAAATTAAAAAGAACATCGGTTACATGAGCCAAAAATTTTCGTTGTACGAAGATTTAACGGTATCGGAAAACATTCAACTTTTTGCAGGTATTTATGGAATTTCATCAAAAAGAAGAAAAGAAAAAGAAGCTGAACTCCTGAAAAAACTGGAACTGGAAGATGCAAAAAACAAGCTGATAGGAAGTTTGCCTTTGGGCTGGAAACAAAAATTAGCATTTTCTGTCGCCATTTTTCATGACCCAAAAATTGTTTTTCTAGATGAACCAACTGGCGGAGTTGACCCTGTAACACGCCGTAAATTTTGGGACTTAATATACGAAGCAGCGAACAACGGAATTACCGTGTTTGTAACTACTCATTACATGGACGAAGCAGAATATTGCAACAGGGTCTCAATTATGGAAGCTGGCAAAATAGAGGCACTGGACACTCCTGCCAAATTAAAGGAGATTTACAATGCCAAGAATATGGATGAAGTATTTTTGAAGATAGCAAGGTAGATATTAGTAAGAAGTAGAAAGTCGTAAGTAAAAAGTCGTAAGTAGAGGGTAAAGAATATGAGTTGTTTAATGAAATATAACCTGTGAAAATAAAACTATGAATAATTTTCGTGAATTAAATGTGTGGCAAAAGGCAATGAATCTTGTAACTCAAATTTATAAATCGACAAAATATTTTCCTAAAGAAGAACAATTCGGGTTAACAAATCAGATTCGAAGATGTGCAGTTTCAATTCCTTCAAATATTGCCGAAGGAGCAGGCAGAGATAGTTCTAAAGATTTTAACCGGTTTTTATCCATCGCCCTGGGTTCTAGCTTTGAATTAGAGACACAACTGATAATAAGCAAGGAACTTGAATATATAAGTATAGAAAGTTCTAATTCAATTGAAAATGAATTAATTGAAATTCAAAAGATGATTCGAGGATTACAAAAAAGTCTAAATAAATAATCTGTTTACTTACGACTTACTACTAAATACTTTATACTAATGACTCAATTACTTTCCTTCATAAAAAAAGAATTCTACCACATCTTCCGCGATGCACGGACAATGTTGATTCTGTTTGGAATTCCTATTGCCCAACTTTTGATTTTCGGGACAGTTATTAAAAGCGAAATAAACGATATTCACATTGCTATTTACGACCAGTCGAAAGATGAAACTACACAGCAAATTACCAACAAACTCCTTTCGTCGGGCTATTTTATATTAGACGAAAACCTAAGCAATACAAACGATATTGATGCCATTTTCAAAAAAGGGAAAGTAAAAGAGGTTATTGTTTTTGAAAGTGATTTTGGACAAAAACTAGTTAAAGAAGGTACGGCCGAAATGCAACTTATTGCCGATGCATCGGATCCTAACATGGCAAAACTGGCAATTGCATACACCCGTGGAATTGTAAACGACTACATAAGAAAAAAACACCCCAACTTAAAAATGCCCATGCAAATAATACCCAAAGTACGCATGTATTTTAACGAAGAGATGAAAAGTGCATATATGTTTGTTCCAGGTGTTATGGCACTTATTTTAATGCTTATTTCTGCCATGATGACTTCTATTTCTATAACTCGCGAAAAGGAGTTGGGAACCATGGAAATACTTTTGGTTTCTCCATTAAAACCGGCACAAATAATTATTGGAAAAGTATTGCCGTATCTGCTATTATCGGTAATAAATGCATTTATTATTGTACTTGCCGGTCGGTTTATTTTTAACGTTCCAATTACCGGAAGCTTTGTTTTATTGATGCTGGAAACTATTCTTTTTATTCTGATGGCGCTTTGTCTGGGAATCCTTATTTCGACCGTAGCAAAAAGCCAAATGGTTGCCATGTTTATTTCAATGATTGCGTTGATGTTACCAACTATTCTGCTTTCCGGATTTATTTTTCCCATTGAAAATATGCCAAAACCGTTGCAAATTCTGAGTCATGCAATGCCAGCGCGATATTTCATTTCCATAGTACGAGGCATAATGTTGAAAGGAGTTGGAATAACATTCATATGGAAAGAGACAGTAATACTAATTGGAATGACTTTGTTTTTTATAGCCCTGAGTGTGAAAAAGTTTAAAATTAGGTTGGAATAAAAGCTGGCGGTCGCCAAAAAACTGCTTGCCATTTCGAACGCAGTGAGAAATCTTTCAATTAAACAGATTTCTCCTCCTCCGTCGTCGAAATGACAGCAAACATGAAATTTTAAAATTTAAACTCGAAATTATTAACAGAATGCGTACCATTCAATACATACTACAAAAAGAATTCCGCCAGATATTCAGGAACAAAACCATGCTTCCGATGATTTTTATTGTTCCGATTATGCAAATGTTATTGCTGGTTTTTGCTGCCACATTCGACATGAAACGAGTTGATTTGGTAGTAATTGATAAAGACCACTCTTCAACTTCGCGCGAATTAATTGCCAAATTCGATGGAATTCCATTTTTTAATGTCAAACAACAATTGGATGAAAAATCTGGCGAAGAAAAACTTTTGAGCGATGAAGCGGATGCCATTCTGGTATTTCCTCCAAATTTCGAAAAAAACCTGGTTCGCGAAAACCAATCGAAAGTACAACTTCTGGTAAATGCAATCGACGGCAATTCGGCACAATTAGTATTTTCATATTCAGCCAGTATTATTGTCGATTTCAACAAAAATATTATTGCAGAATGGAAAGGGTTGCCCGAATTTAAATCTCCCGGCGAAGTAAAAATTACTGAAAACTATTGGTACAATCCGGAGTTGGATTATAAATGGTACATGGCTCCCGGAATTTTAGCCATTCTGGTAACAATTATCGGAATGTTTATGTCGGGTATGAATTTGGTACGCGAAAAGGAGATTGGCACAATTGAACAACTAAACGTAACACCCATTAAAAAATACCAGTTTATTATTGGAAAATTGGTTCCATTTTGGATTATCGGTCTGTTCGATTTAGCATTCGGATTGCTCATTGCCGCCATCGTTTTCAACCTTCCTATTGTTGGCAGCCTCCCGGTATTATTTGGCTTTGCCAGTATCTATTTGCTAGGCGTGCTTGGTCTGGGCCTTTTTATTTCAACCGTTACCGACACCCAGCAACAGGTAATGTTTATAAGTTTCTTTTTTATGATGATTTTTATTTTGATGGGCGGAATTTTTACACCCATTGAAAGTATGCCGGAATGGGCACAAATGGTAGACCGTTTAAATCCTATTTTCTATTTTATGAAAGTAATGCGAATGGTAGTTTTAAAAGGCTCTGGCTTTTTTGATATGATTGAAGAATTTATCTCGCTTCTGGTTTTGAGTATAACCTTTTTGAGTTTGGCCATTTGGAGGTACAGAAAAACTTCGTAAAAATAATTAGTCTTTGCAAGAAAACGCCAAATACTGCGTTACTCTCGTTTTTGAAACAGTCATTTACAAGAAGTAAACTCCTTGGTTTCAAAAACTTCGAAAGCCTTGTCTTTGACGTTTTCTTATCAAAGACTTGAAAATAACTAGTTTTCTTGCTGGCTCTATTTAGAACATCAATAACTCACTTTATTCAATTCTTTAAAGAATTCTAATTTAATACTCTAAACATATTAATTTATACTTTGAAGGGAGTGAAATTGACGCCTCACGTCTTTCGAGAGTTCACCTAATTTAATTTAGACGTAATAAATAACTGACAAAAAGATGCTGAACTAAATTCCGGGTTTTTGAAATAAAACCTGTCATTGGTATGAAAATCGGCTGTTTACGAGTAATATCCCCAGGGATTTAAAGACGAAAATTATTCACAAAAAAAAGGCCGCCTAAGCAACCTCTTTTTGTATTTTATCTTAAGTCTCAGTACCATGTACTAAGTAATCAAATCTTTTCTATAACAATCCCCTCTTTTTCAATAAAGGTTCTTTGGCAGGATCTTGCCCCCTAAAGTTTTTGTAAATATTCATTCCTTCATCAGAACCGCATTTTTCAAGAAGTGTTCTGAATTTAGCCGCATATTCAGGATTAAAAATATCTCCCGATTGTTTAAATGCATCAAATGCATCGCTATCTAAAACTGCAGCCCAAATATAAACGTAGTAACCAGCTGAGTATCCACCAGAAAAAATGTGCGAGAAGTAAGTACTACGGTAACGCGGAAGAAATTCTGGAATAGCACCTATATTTGCCATTGCAGTATTTTCGAATTCGCGAACATCGGTAATCTCAGGATTTTCCGGAGTGTGGTAATCCAAATCCAAAAGCGATGCAGCAACATATTCACCGGTAATAAAACCTTGATTAAACGTACCGCTTTTCATTAATTTATCCATTAAATCATCAGGAATGGGTTCGCCTGTTTTATAATGTTTTGCATACACTTTTATAACTTCCGGGTCAGCTGCCCAGTTTTCCATAATTTGCGAGGGCAGCTCAACGAAATCGCGTGCAACACTTCCTGCTGTTCTGTTGTACGGACCATCGGCAAATAGTCCGTGCAATGCATGACCAAATTCATGGAAGAAAGTTGACACCTCGTCGAAACTTAATAATGCCGGGGTATCACCAGCCGGCCGTGTAAAATTCATTACAATAGTCCCAATTCTTGCAATACGTTTTCCGTCTTTATACGATGCACTGCGAAACCCTGTCGACCATGCTCCTACTCTTTTCCCGTCACGAGGATGGAAATCCATGTATAGGACTCCAAGATAAGAACCATCAGCTTCCTGTACTTCGTAAGCTTCTGCTTCGCTGTGATAAGTCGGAAGGTCGTCGCGTTTTATAAATTTCAATCCGTAAAGATTCTTAACCACATAAAAGATTCCATTTTTTGCAGCTTCTAAACTAAAATATGGTTTTACCTCGGCTTCGTCAAAGTCAAATTTTTGTTTCCGCAATTTTTCCGAATAATACCACCAGTCCCAGGATGCCAATTCAAACTTACCACCTTCTTTATTGATAATTGCCTGCATCTCTTTTACATCCTGCTTAGCCATTTCCAAAGAAGGCTCCCATAATTCGGTTAGGAAATCGTAAACAGCTTTTGGCGTTTTTGCCATATTAATGTCAATCACATAACTTGCGTGGTTTTCGTAACCTAATAATTTTGCACGCTGATCTCGCAATTTCACGATTGGCTTAATAATTTCTTTGTTGTCGTTGTCGTTATCGTTGTCGCCGCGCATAAAATAGCCACTGTACAATTTCTCCCGCAATTCGCGTTTTTCAGAAAACGAAAGAAAAGGAAGCATGCTTGGTTTTGCAAGGGTAAAAATCCATTTCCCTTCTTCGCCTGCACTTTTTGCAGCTTCAGCAGCTCCCATAATTACATCTTCGGGTAAACCGGACAAATCTGCTTTATTGTCAATAACCAATTTGAAATTTTTATTGGTTTCAGCCAAAAGGTTATCTCCAAACTGAAGACTTAACTTCGACAATTCAATATTAATGCCTTTCAAAATTTCCTTATCTGCAGCAGAAAGATTTGCTCCGTTGCGTTCAAAATCCTGGTAGTATTTTTCTACTACACGCATTTGTTCCCGATCAAAACCCAACTCATTTCTTTTGTCGTAAACCGTTTTTATTCTTTTAAAAAGTTCAGGATTCATTGAAATATTATTCCGGTGTGTTGTTTTCAACGGAGAAAGTTCGCGAGCCACAGCCTGCATTTCGTCGTTGGTAACAGCGCTACTTAAAGGTCCAAAAACTCCACTTACTTTAGTCAACAATTCACCCGATTTATCCAATTCCAAAATGGTATTTTCAAAAGTTGGCGCAGCACTGTTTGCAACAATTGCATCTATTTCGGCTTGTTGTTGTTTAATACCTTCTACTGTTGCAGGCACATAATGTTCAACTTTAATTTCGTCGAACGGCGGAACACCAAACGGCGTATTCCACTCTTTAAAAAACGGATTTTCCATAGAAGTACTTTCTTTCTTTTGAGTTTGGCATGAAATAGTAGCCAATCCCATAACAAAAATAATGAACAGCAGTTTTCTCATCTCTTTGGTTTTTTTATTTATCGATTTTAGCGGCGAAAGATAATTAAATTTAACATTTTGGATTATGATAGATTTCACTGTTTGCGAAGTAATTCCGCAAACCAATAGAAAGCGTCATTCCCGCGCAGGCGGGAATCTATTATAAATCTATGCCCCTCCCCTCGCTGGCGCAAATTTGTAATT
>JABMPI010000279.1 GCA_013203755.1 Bacteroidota bacterium | reverse complement strand
GGCGTAACCAGTATTTATACAGCTCATGCAGCAAAACATCATTTCGACGAAATGCATTATTTAGATATTGTTGACTGCAACGGCGGCGACCATGGCTTAGCTTTTGCCACCAATTTTAATCCTGAAATTAATATTCGAGAAATCACACAAAAAGGTAAATACTGGAAAAATGGCGATTGGGTAGAAACCGAACCTTTTGAAATAAAAAAGGCACTCACCTATCCAAATATTGGGCAGCGCAATTCTTATGTTTTATTTCACGAAGAACTGGAATCGCTGGTTAAAAACTACCCAACCCTAAAACAGGCTCGTTTTTGGATGACTTTTGGCGATGAATATTTAACGCATCTTCGGGTGATTCAAAATATTGGGATGTCAAGAATTGACCCTGTAAAATATAAAGGAATAGATATTATTCCGCTTGAGTTTTTGAAGGAAGTTCTACCCAATCCTGGCGATTTGGGTAAAAATTATACGGGAGAAACTTCAATTGGCTGTCGGATAAAAGGGATTAAAGATGGTGTAGAAAAAACCTATTACATTTGGAACAATTGCCGGCACCAGCAAGCTTTTGACGAAACAGGAACGCAGGGTGTTTCTTATACTACCGGAGTTCCGGCAATGTTGGGTGCAATGATGGTACTCACCGGAAAATGGAATGGCAAGGGCGTTTTTAACGTGGAAGAGTTTAATCCCGATCCGTTTATGGAGAGAATTGGTGAATTTGGTTTGCCCTGGAATGAGGTTGTGAATAGTGATTTAGAAGTTTAAAAATCTCGCAAAGGCGCAAAGACGCAAAGTGATTTAAAATATTAAAAGTTGGACTACTCTAAAATTCCATCACCCACTTTTGTTCTGGATGAAAAGCTGCTCCGAGAAAACCTTGAATTAATTAATGAGGTTCAAAAAGGAGCAGACATTGAAATTATTTTGGCGTTTAAAGGATTTGCCATGTGGAGTACATTTCCGTTGGTTCGGGAATATTTGAGCGGAGCCACAGCAAGTTCTTTAAACGAAGCCCGACTTTGTTTTGAGGAGATGAAAACACGTGCGCATGTTTATTCACCCATTTATTTTGAAAAGGAATTTTCGGAGTTGATGAGTTACAGCAGTCACATTGTTTTTAATTCATTCCAGCAATTCAATAAGTTTTATGCTGAAACACAAAAAGCAGCACATCCTATTTCTTGTGGAATTCGGGTGAATCCTGAATATTCGGATGTTGAAACCGATCTATATAATCCGAGTGCACCCGGTTCGAGATTGGGCGTTGGAATTGAAGAATTCCCTGATAAACTGCCCGGAGGAATTGAAGGAATTCATTTTCATGTTTTATGCGAGTCGGATTCATTCAGTCTTGAAAAAGTGCTGGAAAAACTGGAAGCAAAATTTGGAGACTATTTGCATCAGGTAAAATGGGTGAACATGGGTGGTGGTCATTTAATGACTCGCAAAGGTTACGACCATCAACATCTAATAAAACTTTTAAAAAGTTTCAAAGAGAAATACACTATAAAAGTGATTCTTGAACCGGGAAGTGCCATTGCCTGGGATACCGGAGTTTTGGTTTCAACAGTTCAGGACATTGTGGAACACAAAAATGTAAAAACAGCTATTTTAGATGTTTCTTTTACCGCACACATGCCGGACACTTTGGAAATGCCTTATCGCCCACGAATTATTGGCGCTGCTGACCCAAACAAAACGAGCAAACATTTGTATCGATTGGGAGGGGTAAGTTGTTTGGCTGGTGATTTTATGGAAGCTTACGATTTTGGAAAGCCACTTAAAATTGGCGACCAGATAATTTTCAAAGACATGATTCATTATACAATGGTAAAAACATCTATGTTTAATGGAGTGAATCACCCGGCAATTGCCATTTGGAAAGAAAATGATACTTTGGAAATTATTCGGGAATTTGGTTATGAAGATTTTAAAGGAAGGTTGTCTTGATAATAGATTATTAGATTCAAAACATAAGAATCAAGACAGAATTTCAATACTTTTAAAAATTAACTTAAAACAAATTAACTAAAAACAAACCAACTATTATGAAGAATATCACCATTAGCATTCTATTCCTTTTATTAAGTTTTACAGTTTTTAGTCAGAAACAAACTAACGAGCGAGCAAAATGGTTTACCGATGCCCGTTTCGGAATGTTTATTCATTGGGGAGTTTACAGTGGTGCTGAAGGATTTTGGAAAGGCGAAAAACTACGTAATGACAACGATTATGCAGAGTGGTTACTTTATAGAAATAGAATTGAAAAGGAAGAATACGTTACTTTGCTCGACCGTTTCGACTGGGATGACATAAATCCCGAAGAGTGGGTTTTGCTGGCTAAAAACTCAGGAATGAAATATGTAACACTCACGGCAAAACATCACGATGGATTTGCCTTGTGGGACAGTAAAGTAAGTGATTACGACTTGGGGAATTACACCAATCCTAAACGAGATATTGTAAAAGAACTTGCCAATGCCTGTAAAAAACATGGAATAAAACTGGGACTGTATTATTCGCATTGGGTAGACTGGGAACACAAATATGGATGGGATCACACCCGCGAAGTTTATGGAATTACAGCAGAAGAATACGATACTTACTGGCAGGAAAAAGTAATTCCGCAAATGCGGGAGTTGCTTACTAATTACGGAGACGTAGGAATGATTTGGTTTGACATGTGGATTCATCATTCGCGGACTGTGGTTACAAAAGAACAGCTTCTTCAATTAAAAGGATTAATTCGGGAATTACAACCCAACTGTTTGGTAAACTCACGTCTGGGCCTTTCAATTGAGGAAGACCCGGATATTGATTACAAGACGCTAGGCGATAATCAACTGGGAAGTAAAAAAGAAGATTTCCCATGGCAATCGCCGGCAACTGTTGCCCATTCCTGGGGCTTCCATTCAACTGATTCGAAATGGAAATCAACTTCTACTTTACTTAAATCACTGATTGACAACACAAGTTTAAATGGAAATTTTATGCTAAATATTGGACCTCGTGCAAATGGGGATGTGCCTTATGAAATTTCTCAGAAAATGCTTGAAATGGGGAAATGGTTAAGTGTGAATGGAGAATCTATTTATGGAGCAGAAGCTTTCGATTTACGAAAAGACCAGCACGATTGGGGAAAGATTACATGCAAAGAAACTGCTGAAGAATTTAAATTGTACCTTCATATTTACAACTGTCCATTAAATAAAAAACTCAATTTAACGGGAATAATACAATCTCCACAAAAGATATATTTATTGGCCGACAAACAAAAAGCATCACTCCAATATACTCACACAGGAGCTTTTACGGAGATTCAACTTACTTCAAAAGAACCAGACAAGTATGTTTCGGTTGTTGTGGTAGAATACGAAAGCAAACCCGAAATTATAGATGGCATAGTTTCTAAAACAGTTGATGGCGGTTATTCACTGCTTCCTCAAAATCAAAATCCGGAAGATGAATATTTAATCGTGAATAGAAAAGAACGTGGCGGAACCGTTCCTTACCATGTTATTGTTAAGAACAATAAAACATTCTCATGGAAAATTTACGTTGACGAGCCAGGTGAAAAGAATATTGATGTTTCATATAGTTTTCAAAATGAATCAGACAAAAGTAAACTTGCTGTAACAGTTGCAGGCAAGACTATCTCGCAGGTAATCTCAAACACAGGCAAAACAGTTGGCGAACCCAATCAAAATTGGGTAATCGACAATTACAAATCGAATTGTTTGGGAAAAATAAATTTTCCTGAAAAAGGATTTTATAACATTGAATTAGATATTGAACCGTCAAAAGAAGAGGACGTTAAATTTCAGTGGGTTTGGATTAAATGAACACAACACACTCTAATTCTGACAATTAATTCAATAAGAAAAAATAATTCAATCTATTATCTATCAACAATTGTTAATAACCACAGTTAATTCTTCGTGAATAGAAACAGGTACCAAACACTTGACTTGAATAGGTAAAATGTTGTAATTTTGATTTTATCAGGTGAGCCATAAAAGGCTGCTTTAAAAGTGTAGAAACGACAAAAGTTACTTAGTTGAAACCGAAATCATTTCTTTTCATCCTTAGGGATGTTGCACTGGAAAAGCCGAAGTTTGAACGAGATAAACTGGAATATCAAAGTTCGGGCAGTCAACTGAAAGGAAATCCAGAAGTTCTTTCAAGATTGAGTCATCAGGCAGGAAGTAAAGAGACCAAGGTTTCAACTGCAAAACTGCACAATACGAAAGAGGAATATCTAAAGAGGCAACTCGGAAGAAAATACTCCAAAATATTGATTAGAAAAAGTAATATCCGAAAGGAAATTATCGAATACACTGAAACGACACTTCGTCCAGGAAAGCAAACCGGAACGCTAAATGGACTACCGGAAAGTAAAGCGGTAAAACGCGGAACCGAAAGGTATGGGCAGAAAATTATTCGCAAGAATAAAACAAGCCGACCACAATAACCGTAGCCTGGCACGAGAGGAAACTTAGGTTACCTCGAGTGAATGGGGACTATTTGTAACAGAATAGTCCCCATTTGTGTTTTATAGAATCAGTAATAATCGACTGTTAGATTTTGAGGCACAAGTTCAAAAACTAAAAATCAGAAATTCTTTATGAATACCAAATTTTAAAGAGACTTACAACAATTCGGTAATCGCAAACCAACTAGTTAGAAAAGAAAATAGAATAACGGCAATTACACCCAGATTCATTTTCCATCCTGCTACATATTTATTCATTAAATTTTTCTTATTCATCAAAATAAATATTGGAATGGCAACAGCTGGCAAAATACACGCTTGAAATGCTTGTGAAAAAATCATAAGTGCAGGTGGTCGTTGTTCCAGAAATACCGTTCCAAATGCAAAAACAAGACCTCCGAACATCAACCACCGAAACATTGGTGACCTAATATCCCGAGGTTTTCCCATATAATCTGAAACCAACCAGGGTGCTATTAATACAATTGGAAAAATAGTCGAAAGTCCGGCTCCCGTGATTCCTAAAATTAAAACTAATGCTGCAGCTTTTCCGCCAATTGGTTCAAACAGATAAATCATCTCAACCGTGTTTTCCAATTTTAAACCCATAACATGCAAGGTTCCCGCGGCCACTGCCATAATAATTGCGCTTAAAAACAGCATCATTGAGGCAGAGACAAAGGCGTCTCTTTTCTCCGATCTGAGATTTTTAATCGTCCACCCTTTTTCCGCTACAACCGTACTCCTAATAATAAAAACCGCTGCAGAACAAGTTGTACCAGCCATTGCTGCAATCAATCCAAAAGCTCCGGGAGTGTCAGGAATACGGGGAACCATTCCTTTCACGATGGTTAAATAATCAGGTTTCAGCATGAAAAATACCACGACAAAACTTAATCCCATCAGAATTACAAAAACGGTTAATACTTTTTCGAATTGTTTGTAACGGCCAAACCAAAGTAACAAATACATAAACGGAACGATGGACAAAATAATCCATCCGGTATGAATCGTTTTCCCGCCAGTTAAAATTTTTATGCCTTCCTGAAGCAATTCAGCAACAATTCCCATTACACCAACAAGTGCAAGTAGTTCACCGATTATAAGGGCAATTAAAATATAAAGGGCAAGCAACCACCCAAATTTAAACTCCGACTTAATATTGAAGAGTGCCGTTTTTCCAGTTACCAAAGTTACTTTTCCGTAAGCAACCATTAAGATAAAGGTAAAAATGCACGACAAAACCAATGTCCAAAAAAGCGACATTCCGTGCTCTGCTCCCGACTTTGCCATAGTTGTTACACTGCCGGTACCAATATTATATCCTATTAAAAAAAGCCCGGGTCCTACAGCTGCCAAACCAATGGCTATTTTTCTAAATACAGGTTTAGTCATTCTTTAAATCTTAATTAGATGAATCATAAACCAACTCACCTTTTACAAATGTCTTTTGAACGTTCACAACATAATCATCCAATGTAAATAATACCAAATCGGCACGTTTCCCCGGCTCCATTATTCCCCGGTCGTTTAAACCATATAGTTTTGCCGGATTGGTACTTGCCATTCCAATCGCCTCAGCAAGCGAGCAACCCGTTACTTTCAGCGCATAGCCAATTCCTTTATCAATCGACGATGCCGAACCTGCTAAAACCTGCTGTGCCGGATATTGTATTTTTCCATCAACGGTGAGTTCAATATCATCGCCATCAATATTTTTATAAATCCCCGGTTTTAATCCGGCATATTTTGTAACATCCGATGTAATAATTGTTTTATCATAACCCTTAGCTTTTGTAAAAACCCTTATTTCTTCGGGCCGTAAATGAAACCCATCGCAAAT
>JABMPI010000278.1 GCA_013203755.1 Bacteroidota bacterium | reverse complement strand
GGCGAGAACCCAACCAAACGGTCTGGTCCGTATTTTTTAACAGTAGATATATTTGCAATGGAAATTAGTTCCAGCGCATCGTCCCAGGTAACCCGACGAAATCCGCCTTTTCCGCGGGCACTCAGATACCGCTTTCTTTTTTCGGGGTCGGTTTGAATATTTTCCCAGGCAGTCATAGCATCGCCGTGCCTGTTTTTTTCGTCTCTAAACAAATCGAGCAATGCACCGCGCACCAATGGGTATTTTACCCGAATCGGGCTGTACAAATACCACGATGCTGAGATTCCACGCTGACAACCACGCGGTTCGTATGGTGGTAAATTCTTATCGATAATAGGATAATCCAGCGCTTGTGTTTCCCAAACAACCACGCCGTTTTTTATGTGAATCATCCAACTACATCCACCTGTACAATTTGCTCCATGAGTACTTCTGACAACTTTGTCAAATTGCCACCTGTTCCGATAGAAATCTTCCCACTTTCGGGTTTTGGGAGATATTAAATCTTTAATCCAACTCATAAAATAATATTTTGCGATTTCTCTTGTTCTTTTTTCAAATGCTTTTATACCACTGACAATTATTATTTTCCTGTCATCTCGACGTTAGGAGAGATCTGTCTATTCGATGAGATTTAGCTCCGCTGATTTTCAATTCTCCTCGTTCCTCGTCGAAATGACAATAGCGACTTGGAATGACATTCTGAAATATAAAATTTGACTTGTCACGAATACCTTCTCTGCCTTTTTATAATTTGATAATTAACACTGCGTTTTTTGCGTTTAAACCAAACCAGTGAAATAATTACCAGTAAAACCAACACTCCAATAATTCCCTGTTTCATTAATTTTGAAACGGTATTTTCAGCTACTCCTCCACCTTTTTTGTCAGCACGCATTAAAAACACCTGCAATTGCACGCTTTCGTCATCTGTTAAAGCTGCGTGTTGATAGGCATCTCTCATGGCTGGGTAAGGCGGAAAACCGAGAATCCCTTTTATCCCTGCCATTCCTCCAATTCGTGAAAATGTATTTGTTAAATCCATGGCCAATAAACCTCCTTGAACAGCATCGGAAGTATTTACATGATGACAGGAAATACAAGCTGCCCCGCCGTTTTTAAATTTCCGATTCCCCTGAAACAGAGCTTTTCCTTTTGCTTCATTTTCATCCGTATCAATACTAGCCAAATACTCTGCAGCTTTAACGTCGGCCAGAGAATCGGCTGCTGATTTTGTTCCGTTATCACCAGAATCCGGCGTGCTAAAACTATCGATGTATTTAATAATTGCGTCAATGTCAGTATCCGGCAGTTTATAATCAAGCATTGGAAGTTTATTGAACTCTTCGAAAAGTGCAACTGCATCAGCATCCCCAATTTTCACCATAGTTTGCGACGATTTAATGAAATTTTTCACCCATGCGGCGTCTCTTCTTTTACTAACATCCAATAAATCGGGGCCAAGTAATTTTCCTTGTCCAATTGTATGGCACGCTTTACATTGTTGAAACAGTTGCTCGCCATCTTGCGCTGTAAGAGTGCTTACAAGAAAAATAAGTCCAATTGCTAAAATTGCAATTGTGCTCTTTTTACGAGATTTGCTTATTTTTACTTTCATATTATATTTAACTTTGTTTAATATCTAATAATCCTTTAATTGACTCACCCTCTTCTCCCTCTCTACGCGTAGAGAGGGACGATAATGTAGAAGACGTTATCAGGGTGAGTAATCCTGATTAACCAACAACTAAATAAGAGACTTCCACTCCGCTCAGTCTGACTGTCACAGTGAGCGGAGTCGAACTGTAATAATCACAAAAAAACCATTAAGCCGGCAATTCAAATTCCGTTTCCCATTCCTGAGAAACAGTCTCTGAAATCAATTTTACTTTCAGGTACTTTTTTTCATCTTTATTCAAATCCATCTTTCTGGAAATCACTTTACTTGCTCCCTTTTCTTTGTCGTCTACCACATCTCCTAAACGTGGCATAAACGGATAGCAGATGGTAATTTTCTGGTCTTCGTCTTCCACCATCCCCATTGCCTGATTAAACAGTATCATTTCAAAAGTTTCAACAATTTCATCATTTTTCAGTTTTGATTTTTCATCATCAGAAAGTTCAAAAACCCACTCCATAAAAACCCTGAAAGTTTTCTCTTTTAAATCCTCTTTAATTTCATCAGGAAATGGAGTTCTGATCTGCTCATTATCTTCAAACCAGAATTTGAACGACTCTTCAAAAAAGTCGCTTCCTATAAAATCCTGCTCTTTTAGGAATATTTTGAATTCTTTGTCTGTCATTTCCTCTCATATATTAAAAATTAATGGAACACTGATAATGCTGAATATTCTAATTTTTTCTGCGATAATCTATTCAATCTGCGTTATCTGCGTTCTAATATCTAACACTCAATCCCAGAATTTTTCCTTTCGTAGTACCACCAATTTAAAGCCAAACAAACCACATAATAAATTGCAAATCCGTACAAGGCATATTCCGGGTGGCCGGCTTTAATTTGTTGCCCGAATACTTTTGGGATAATAAATGCACCGTATGCAGCAATTGCTGATGTCCAACCCAAAACAGGACCAGCAAGTTCTTTACTAAAAATATATGGTATACTTCTGAACGTTGAACCGTTACCAATTCCGGTAGTAATAAACAAAATCATAAACAATATAAAAAATGGCCACCAATACATTTCCGGTGTTGCTGCTTCTCTGGCTTTTATTACAAAAAATGCCACACCCAAAGCAGCTGCAATTTGAGCGACTGTTGCCCACTGTGTTACTTTCGAGCCACTGTTTATTTTATCGGAAAGCCAGCCACCAACTGGACGAATTAAAGCCCCAACCATCGGCCCTAAAAATGCCCATGCATACGGGTTTGGTGCATTTGGATTGATTGCTCCGTCGGGCAACGAACCAAATACATCGGAAATTAATTTTGGAAATGCCGCACTAAAACCAATAAATGAACCAAATGTCATGGTATAAATAATGGTCATTATCCAGTTGTGCTTATTATTAAAAATAGAAAATTGTCTGTTTAAGCTCTCTTTTATTTCGCCAGGTGAAAGGTATTTCATAAGCAAAACGGTGAGAATTACTACAACCGGAAGTACAATCCACATGTTTATTTTCAAAGAAACAAGTAGATAAACTCCAACTGCCGCTGCAATCAAACCAAGAAAAACAAGAAACAGTGTTTTCCCAATTCCAACTACAGCAGATCCCATTTTTGGTGTTGCCGATTTTATATTATTCATTCCAAAAAATGCAGCTATTGCGGATAGTACTAAAAGAGGTACCCATGTCCAACCAGCGTTTTGCAAAAAATATAACGATCCGGCTGAGCTTCCTTTAAAGTCTGACAACAGCGGATTTCCGTCTCCGCCAAAAGCTCCAAAAACAGCAGCCCCCATTGTTATTGGAAGCAAAAACTGCATCACACTAACTCCCAAATTACCCAATCCGGCATTTAAACCGAGCGAAGTTCCCTGCACTTTTTTCGGAAAGAAGTAGGAAATATTTGACATTGACGAAGCAAAATTACCACCACCAAAACCAGAGAGTGCCTCTAAAATAGCGAAGGTCATAAACGGAGTATTCGGATCTTGCAAAGCAATTCCAACACCAATTGCAGGAATTAACAATAATGCAGTAGTCGTAAAAATTACGTTTCTACCTCCCCCAATTCCAATTAAAAATGAATTTGGTATCCGTAATGTTGCACCAGCCAAACCAGCAATTGCCGGCAATGTATAGTAGAGACTATTTATAGATTTTAGTTGTTCAACTAAATCCTGTGGATAATCGGCACGCGAAATAGATGTGTTCCTAATAATTGTTTCAAACTCCTGGCTTAACATACCGAAGGTAAAACCCAATTTCTCCATTCCTACAATAATAATACTCCACATTAACCAAACAGAAAATGCCAGTAAAAGAGCAGGTATCGAAATCCAAAGATTTCTTTTTGCGATTTTATTTCCGGTATTTTTCCAAAAATCTAAATTTTCAACGTCCCAGTTTTCAATATTAATTTTCATATTTTTAAAATTAGGTTCATGACATAAGAATCAAGACACAAGACAGGAAGTAGTTTTCAGTCGCAGTTTTCAGTTCAAAGTCAAATGTCCTCCTTTTTTCACTTATTACTTACGACTTTCTACTTACGACCTATTGGCTAAATCCACCTCTTTTGTGTCAAAACTCTATTTATCATGAAAGTTTTATACTATTAGTTTTATTTTATTTCCATATTCAGAGAAGTTTCCGGAGAACTCCTTTTATTAATTTTTGTAACAGTGCTGTGCATCCAAACCAGACAAAGTGCAGTCAGAAAAAACATAAACAGCCAACACGATGTCCACAAACCAGTACCTTCTAACAAGTAACCGAAAATAATTGGGCAGAAAAACCCACCGAGGCCGCCAAGTACACCAACCATTCCGCCTACAACTCCAACTTCATCGGGGAAATAGTCGGGAATGTGTTTGTAAACGGCGGCTTTACCAACTCCCCAAATACTACCAATTAGTATTACAAGAATCGCAAAAATCCAAACATTCGCCTGAAAGTAAATTTTGGTTACACCTTTTCCAATCAACTGTTTCCGTGTAATTGTATCTCCAACATTTACAATAGGCTCTTGCCATGCATCTTTGGTTGGAAGGACTAAAAGTTTGTCATCGGTGTTTTCATATTCTGCATTTTTAACAGTAAGCGGATACTCTCTTTCTCCAACTTTAATTAATCCCTCCGAAACAAGAGTTACTACACCGTCTTGTTTTGCCATCACACCTTTCCCGGGGGAGGTAATTTCCATTTTAGGAACAAATAACATTAAACAGATTGCTACTGAGGCACCAAGCACCCAATACATAATTTTCCTTGCTCCATAAATATCCGATAGCCAACCGCCCGCAGCACGGATTACACCTGAGGGAAAGCTAAACAACGCTGCAAATAAACCTGCAGTTACCAAAGGCAGATAATACACATTTACAAAATAGGGAACGAGCCATTGCGAGAATGCAACAAAACACCCAAATACGAGGAAATAATACATTCCAAACCGCCAAACCCGAACATTTTTTAGAGGACTTAATATCTGCCTCATATTTTTATTATTGGAAACAGGCTTTTTGTTTTCAGTAAAAATTAAAAAGACAATTCCCATTACAACTAAAGCAGCTCCATATATTAATGGCAATTTTCTCCAGCCTTCGATATTAGCTCCATCGTTGGTTAACCATTCTAGCATTGTTGGAGCTAAAAGAGTAGTTAATGCAGCCCCTGCATTTCCAGCACCAAAAATTCCAAGTGCAGTTCCTTGCCTGTGTTTGGGATACCAGACCGAAGTATAAGCAATACCAATTGCAAAACTTACCCCTGTTAAACCAAAGCCGAAACTATACAAGGCAAACGAAAAGAAAGAATTAGCAGTGGACAGTAAAAACAAAGGAATTGCACATACTAAAAGTAGGATTGCATAAACCGGTTTACCTCCAAATTTATCGGTAAGAATTCCGGCAGGCAAACGAAAAATTGCTCCGGTTAAAACAGGGATTCCAAATAACCATCCCATTTTTACCGGCCCCCAATCGAATACCTGGTTATCTACCAGAAAAGTAACCAATACACCATTTAGCATCCAAACCGCAAAACATACGGTAAAAGCCAGGGTATTAAAAAACAGCATTTTGTGGGATTTCGAAGTAGCGACTTGTTCCATTCAGTTAGTTTTTTTTGTTGAAGTAGTTGAATAATTGATGCTGAAATTATGGTATTTTTATACTCTGTTTTGTAACAGATGTTACAAAATTATGGAATAGTTAAGGTATTAAGAATGGTTCTAAATGAATAAAAGCTAATCAATTTCAATTCAATTAAAAATATTTTAACGATTGTTCAACGAATTCAAGTACTTGGATTTATTTTTGAATGCTTAAATAAGAACAGGTTTCCAATTTTTAGTTTAAAAGATTCTTATCCAGTCTAACTTCTTTCAAATCATCAACTATTTAAAATTTCACATTAATTCTTTTATAAATAGACATTTATTCCTCGCTTTTGATTATACATAATATAATCTTATATTTGTTAGCAATACAAACTATGATAAGGAACTTTTGTCAAAACCACAGAAGAAAATTAAATAAAAAGGACAAATGAATAAAAGAACATTTCTTCTAAAACATTCTCTGCAACTCCCTTTTAAAAATCCAATCGGAGAATATGACTCTAATGAATCACTCAATATTTCTATTCAAAACGGAAACCGAATTCCAGTAGTTTCAATGGTAGGAGGGCCACCAACTAACTCAAAAACATTGTCTTCTCCTGGAGATGATGATCCAGATCCAGGACAAGAACAATGTTATTAGTCGTTACCAATAAATCAGATCTTGCTTCAGACTATTTAATAGTTAAACTTAAGTCTAAAAGCATCCCATTTAAGCGATTGAACACCGAAGATTTTGGGAGAGAGTTCAACATTGAAATTGTCATCAACAAATACGAAACTAGTTTTGCTATTATTTTTTTTGATGGTATAGTTCTCAGAGAAAGTGAAATAAGTTCGGTATATTTCCGTCAACCAAATCCACCTAAGCTTGATGGGCTTGTTGCCGAAACCGATAAAGAATTTGCGGAAAGAGAAGCAATTGAATTACTAAGGTCAATTTGGAGAATGATACCAGAAAAAAAATGGCTAAACCATCCTAAAAAGTTATGGATTGCGGTTAACAAAATAGAACAATTAATTGCAGCTAAAAATATTGGATTTAATATACCGAAGACTCTATTGTCTTCTTATAAAGATTCCGTTGCAACATTTATTGAGAAGTCAAACGACAAGGTTGTTGCCAAAGCAATTAAACATGGTTTTCAATTACGAAAGGATGGAATATGGATAGCGATGACCCAACGTCTACCATCTAACTATATCAATCAATTTGAAACATTTGCTAATTTTCCAATGACTTATCAATCTGAAATTGAAAAAAATTATGATATCAGGGTTGTCGTGGTTGGATGCAAAATATTTGCAACTGCAATTTATTCACAAGAATATGAAGAAACTGCTATAGATTGGCGTATGGGAGACTTAATTGAGATACCATTACGTCATGAAAAAATTAAACTCCCTAATTCATTAGAAAAGAAATGTAAAAAATTAGTTGACCACTTTTCATTGCAATATTCCTCTATGGATTTTGTTCTAGGTAAAGATGGTAAATACTATTTTTTAGAATTAAATCCAAATGGCCAATGGGCATGGATTGAACAACTTGTAAATTATCCAATAAGAGATGCAATCATTGAAACTTTGAATAAAAACAATAAAAATGGATCCAAAAAAAATTTATACAAAGCTCAATTCCAAAGATGAATCTATTCTAAAACAATCAATTTCATTTATTGATGAAAGAATCCTTCTAATAAGAGAAAGATCAAAACAAGCTGAATCAAGGGCAACATCGATGCTAACAGTTTCAGGCATCTTAGCCGGTTTTGTTGTTTATTTTGCGGAAATACTTAATGGTGAAAAGGCTATTGAAAATATTATAGTAATTACTTGCTATTTTATCTCTATTCTTTTTCTAATCAAAGCTGTTTACTTTGCGGTTAGAGTATTTTGGGTGCAAAAAGGAAATGAACTTACGCCAGAGCTAATTTTCAAATTGCAAAAAAAGAATGAGGTTAAAGCTCTAAAAGAAGAATTAAAATGGAAGATATGGGAATATTACGAAATTCTTCCGTTAACAAACATAAAATTATTTAGACTGAATCGGTCTCAAAGAAATACAGTTTTAGCTATTATAACCTTCATGTTTCTTGGTATAATCCAATCTCTCAAAATAAATATAGATACAGAAATAACTTTTCTGTACAAAAGTACAATGATGGTTCTCATAACTGTACTAATCCTATCCGTTGACAGTATAATTGAACATTTTGGTAGTTTTTGGAAGAAGAAACAAAAAAAAACCAACATTTCAGATTCACCGATTCCCTCTCATTTGCCAAAAGAGGTGAGCTGACCGTCATTTTCAACTACACTTAATCCACACAATTTAAATATTATATGATGTAATCTTTGGTTTGCTCCAAAAATAAATCACATTCGTGCATGCAGCTCATCTAATAGTTTTTAGATTTTAATCCTCTGGTTCGTCAGCTGACGAATCACCTCCCCGTCTGACCATGCAAAACCGGGCTGGCTTTTGAAAAGTCGGACTCGATCTAATCAACCTAAAATTGAATTTGAAATTGAAACAAAATCAGATAAGAAAAAATGGTTTTTAAACTATAAAGCTTAAATTCGAGCTTATTATTCAACTAAGAAATTATTATCGTGAAAAATCATTTATTAAAAATCCTGCCACTACTATTTGTTATCTCGTGCAACCCTGTTTCTAATACTGCAAAAATCTATTTAGGCCAGGGAATAATGTCGGGGGAAATAACTTCAAATTCGGCAATTCTACAATCGCGACTAACACTTACCGACAGTTTAATAAATAATGATTTACCCGGAATAGAAGGCTTTGCAAAGTTTGAAATTGCCAATGATGCTGATTTTACAAATTCGACATATACCGAATTTATAGGGGCGATCGCGGCTAATGATTTTATTATTAAAAAGAAAATATCCGGTTTAAAAACCAACAGCAAATATTATTACCGGGTGTGG
>JABMPI010000277.1 GCA_013203755.1 Bacteroidota bacterium | reverse complement strand
GATTTAATTAAAACAGTTGCTATTTCCGATGAGGCAGATTTGGTTGCCAATCAAATGGAAATTTACCTCGACCCAAACAGTCCGGCAGTAATAAAAGCCGCCAAAGCCAACGGAATTTCTGACGATACGCTGGAAGCTGCGCAAAAATCTCCGGTGTATAAATTTGTGAAAGAGTGGGGGCTGGCTTTGCCGTTGCACCCAGAATTCAGAACGGTTCCAAATCTGTTTTATGTGCCGCCACTATTACCAACAATGGGAAAAGTTGAAGATGGTAATTACCACAATTCAGCCGAAGAACTTTTTGGTGGAATAGAAACTACAAGGTTGCCAATTTCTTATATGGCAAGTCTGTTTTCAGCCGGAAATGAAGAAACGATAAAAACTGTACTAAAAAAATTAATGGCAGTTCGCTGGTACCGTCGCGACGAAACAGTTGGCGACCAAAGTAAAGAGAAACTGGAAACAATACTAAAAGAGGTGGGTGTCGACCGCGAAACAGCCGATGCTATTTATCGCTTAACATCGCTGCCTACTGTAAAAGAGCGTTATGTAATTCCACCGGCTCACCGCGAAGAGGCGCTGGAAATGTTGGAAGATGCAGGCGATGTAAAAGGAAATACAGGTTTTGGATTTCATCATAAACCAGAAAGAGGATTGTAAATGGAAGTTTATAAATATATCGCAGATTTGTTCCGTTATCCCACGGCTGAGTCTTTAAAAAGTATTCTGTTGGTGAAGGAATTTCTCGCTGAAAAAGATATAGTACAGAGTGTTAAATTTGAACCGTTTGTCGAATTCCAAATGGATAAATCGATGACCAGTTTGGAGGAACATTACATCAAAACTTTTGATGTGCAGGCTACTTGCCATTTAGATATTGGCTACATTATTTTTGGTGACGATTCGAAAAGAGGTCGGTTTTTATACCACATGAAAGAGGAGCAGGAAAAGATTGCCAACAATTGCGGAAGCGATTTGGCTGATTTTTTACCAAATATGTTAACACTTCTTTCAAAAACGGATAACAGAGAATTAGCCGAAGAATTATCGGTTAGTATTCTTTTGCCTGCGCTAATCAAAATGAGTCAAAAATTAGAGAGCGAGAATAGTATATTTAATATTCCACTTGAAATTCTGATCTCCCTTTTAGAAATGGATTTTAATAACTCGGAATACGAAGCCGTTAAAATTGGTACAAAAGATAAGCCCGATTTTCTCAATCATTATGTAACTGGCATCGATAAATCATTATTTGGTAGAAAACAATTTAAAAGAAAAAGAGATGTTTAATAATTTCCTGTTTATAGGATTACCCTACGCGGCATTGTTGATGTTTATAGTCGGTTCAATATTTCGATATAGAAACCAACCTTTTAGTGTGTCATCTCTCTCGTCGCAGATATTGGAAAGCCGTATTTTGTATTGGGGAAGTCATTCGTTTCACATCGGAATTGTTGCCCTGTTTATTGGGCATTTAATTGGGTTTTTGTTTCCTTCATCCGTTATTTCATTTACAGGACAACCAACCCGCTTACTGATTATCGAAATCTCAGCATTTGCTTTTGGATTGCTCTCCTTGTTTGGAATTAGTACTTTAATATTCCGAAGGATTTCAGTTGCCAGGTTAAAAACAGTAACTTATAAAATGGATATGGTCGTTTATGCTTTAATCGTTATTCAAGTGGTTTCCGGTTTGTGGATAGCTTATTTCGAGCGCTGGGGTTCGGCGTGGTTTGCCATTTCGCTGGCACCGTACTTAAAATCAATATTTTTATTGAATCCGAATTTTGAAGCGATTGCCGCCATGCCGTTTAGTATAAAATTGCATGTTGCTTCGGCCTTTGTTTTTGTGGGAATGGTGCCGTTTACACGTTTAATGCATTTTCTGGTATTTCCGTTTGTGTACATTACCCGTGCCTACCAATATGTTATTTGGAATTGGGATAGAAAAACCCGCCGTGGTTCTACCAAGTTTAATGAAGGGGTGAAAGCGGAGAATAATTAGTGTTTGAATTAAGAACCTGTTCATGATCTATTCTATTAAAAAGTTTTGTTCTATTTTTTGTATCCAATAAGGCGTGAAGAGCGAATTTAGCAGGGTTAAGTGAGTGATGAACAACGAAATTGGGACGAAAAAGAGTCAAAAATCATAATTTAATAGATTGTGAACAGGTTCTAAGATATTAACCTCAGTTCGGTTGTAAATATACACGCAGCTTTCGCTAATTTTTAATGAACTACCCCGTCTGCTTGCAGCGGTGTAGTTCATTCATAATAATTACTCTTTAAATGCATATAAATTCCCAGCGGTACGAACGTAAAGCGTATTTCCAATTATGGCTGGTGTAGCCGAAATTTTCTCGTCTAAATCGTTTTTTGCCAGAATATTCAACTTGTTTCCAGCTTTAACAACAGTAATAATTCCATTTCGCGAAGCAAAATATATTTTACCATCAACTGCAACAGGTGATGAAAAATAGGATCCTGAAGCTCCAAGCCTTTCCTGGAATAACAATTCTCCACTTTCTGCCTGAAAACAGGATAAGATACCTCCACTCTTTACCATGTACAAGTTGTTATTATAGAATAGAGGCGAAGTTACATGCGGAATATGATCAGAATATCCCCATAGAAAATTGTCCAAACTTATGTCTCCTTGTCCACCCAGTTTTATTGCTTTTACTCCCTGTCTTTCATGAAATGAATCAAAGAATTGTGTTGTTGACACATAGTCCAGGCTGTCAATAAAATTATCCTTATCCAAGTCCCACATAAAGAAAAAGTTAGACAAAGGATGTTTATTAGATTCTAAATCACCTTTTTCAGGATAAATAATGAATTCAAATTCTGCTATTTCTTCTTTCGATAGCAGATTATCACCATTCACATCGTACTCAAAGGTCATTTCTTTAAAAGCGGGAAACTGTTCGCGCATAAGTGGATTCCCTAATGTACTAAAAACGGTAGTATATAATACGTCTTTTCCGATAACAGGGGTACATATTGCATCTGACATATCTCCTAATACATATTTCCACACAATTTCTCCGTTTACCAGATCATACGCAGCAATATCTTCATTTCTGTATATAATAGCCTGGTTTTTGTAAATAACAGGTGTTGAATAACTATCCCGTTTTTTACCTTCCAGAACCGGCAAAGAATGTTCCCAAATGACTTTTCCATCATATTTATTGACAGCCAAAAGGCATGGTTCATTATTATAGCCAAAGCAATTCAGTATTACCAAATCGCCTGTTATAACAGGTGAAGTTCCCATTCCATGGCGTGATTTTGGTACTGCCAGAGGAAATTTCCATTGTATTTCACCATCGAAATTATAGCAGTGTAGTCCACTTGAACCGAAGTAGAATACCACCCTTTCTCCATCGGTTGCTGCGGTGGCATTCGCAGCATTACTGGTAACATGATATTTTTCAATCTTCTCAGGATTTATTGATTGTCTCCATTTTACTTTACCGGTGTTTCGATTGATACAAATTGTTTGCAGTTCCTTATTCTCTTTTATAAAACCCGTTAAAAAAATATTATCACCCCAAATACATGGCGATGAGTGTCCCACGGGCAATTCAACTTTCCAAAGCAAGTTATTGTCTGTTCCAAACTCAACCGGTGGTTTACAGTTTTCATCTGCATTACCTGATGAGTTAGGTCCTCTGAATTGTGGCCAGTTTGTTTCTTGAGCCTTCAAATTCTGTACATTGGTTAAGAAAGCAATTAGCAGAACGATTAGTAAATTTGTGAATAGCGAATAAGGTGATTTCATTATATTTCTTTTTATTAGTTGATATGCTAAAAGTTGTAACCAGAGTTATTACTTTGTTTATATGTTTTCCGAAATATTATAGACCATTAATACATCTTTGTGCCGAACGAAAAGCTTGCCATTAAAGATTGAAGGATGTGCCCAATGCATACCGGATCCTTCAGTTTTAAAAGAGCTAATCACTTCAAATTTTTCGGGATTGGGTTTTACAAGCGCCAGGTAACCACGCTTCTCTTCGTAGCAATAAATCATTCCATCTGCATAAATTATTGAACCTTTGTTTTGCCATTTCACATCATAATTATCCTCTCCTGTTTCCCAATCAATACAGGCCCAATTCCCATTGGCATTATTAATCCATGTTGAACCATAAATTTTTCCATCGACCAAAACATACCCACCATGGTGTGTGTCTAAAGTGTGATTGACCCATTTTTTTGTTACCGACCTGCCAGAAGGGTCTAGTTTTAACATAACAGCAGGATAATTGTATCCTTTGCAGATAAAAATTTCGTCATTTTTAAAAATAGGAGTGTTGGTTAATATCAATTTTATCTCACCTCGGTTGTTCCATTTTTTGAATACATTATTTGGATCCAACCGTTCTATCCATTCTGGTTTCAAATATTGGTAAATCCAAATTATGTCTCCCGTAGTGGGATTAAGTGCCAATACATGCTCCCCTGTTGTTGCCAGTATAAATTTAAACTCATTATACTCGTATAATACTGGCGATGTCCAGGTTGGGTCAGTTTTCATACTTTTACTTTTCCAAACCAGTTCACCACTTTTTTTATTGAAGGCCACAACAGTGGTAATATTACCTCCCGGACAACAAATTACATTATCATCCACAATCAAAGGAGACTCAGCCTTTCCATAATGTCTTCTAGTTGATTTAAAATCCTTTTCAACATTCACGCTCCAATTTATTTCACCACTATTTGCATTCAAACAAACCAACTCACCACTTCCACTACACACATAAACACTATTCCCATCTATTGTAGGTGTGCTGTATGTTTCTGGGTGCGCCCCGTGCCAGGATCTTCCATATGGAACTTTCCAACGGATTTTCCCTTTGAAATCGATGGCTGAAAGATAATCCAATGTATCAGTTTTACCCGTTACATAAATTGTGTTATGTACTACTATTGCCGATGAATGACCAATACCGAGACCTTCAACTTTTAAAAATATTTCCGGCCCATTTTCCGGCCATAGTTTTAGTAAACCGCTTTCATGAAAGTGGCCATCCCTTTTTTCTCCGCGCCAGTTTACTTGCTGAGCTTTTAAATATTGAAAATTGGATAAGGTTAAGACAAATAAAACAATCAACAAACGAACAGCAAACACACAATGTCTTTTCATAATACTCCTTCTATAATTTTATTATTGAATAATATCTTAGAATCAATGCGCAAGCATAAATTCTATTTCCGTTATAAGGGTCACTCCTTTAATTAATATTTAATTGTTCAACTCATATTGAAAAAACTATCAGGAAAAGACAACCGGATAGTTTTTCTCAATACAATGAAGTGCTATTTTTCTTTTGCTTTTTCTGCCATGTATTCCATCATCTTATCAAAATCTGCTTTAAATTTGTCTACGTCAATTTGGGCCCCATGAATTATCATACTCCAGTGCCTTGTTTCGGCACCCAAAGCAACTGCTTCTTTAATCTCCTCGTCGGTTGCACCATAAGCTTTAGCCGATGCTGTATGAAAATAAATACAGTAGTCGCATGGAATCTGTGCAGAAACAGCAAGCTGGATTAACTCACTATTTTTTGCATCGATGTGGCTTTTGGGCCCTTTTAACTCTTTAAATAGTTGCCAGGCTCCCGGAAGTGCATGTTGTGGAAATGCATCGAAAAAATCAGGAAAAATCCCAAATGTTTGGGTAATTTCCTGCTTGGCTTTATTGTAAGCCTCAGTGTTTTCCTGTGCGGATAAAGTCATTGAAAATGCTGCAATGGCAACAATAAAAATTGTACTTTTAATGAACGTTCTAACAAAATTTTTCATGATATTAAATTTTAAATTAAACAATAAGAATTAATCATTTGTGATAGCAGCCCGATATTAATGCGTTGATGGTAACAGCCTAGCAAATACAGACCAAATGATTCAACTATTGATTAAATTGAATAAAATTGTCTGTATTTGTATACTGTCATTGAGGATTATTTCGCGCTCATTTCTGCCACTTTTTTCTCTAAATGATCAGAGAGTTCATGCATTCCATCTTCGGGACTAAAGCTAACTAATTGTAAATCTTCCAAAACCACAGCGGTGTGTCCGGGTTTCATATAAAAAGCTTCACCTTCTTTAAATGTTTCTTTGCTTCCATCTTCATATTCAATCTCAACTGCACCTTTTACAACATATCCCCAATGTGGTACCTGGCAAAGATCGTTTTTCAATCCTTCAAGCAATGGGGTAAAATTTGTTCCTTTTGGAGCATTGTTCACATCAACCGCCAAACCGCCCCAGCCGTCATACATGGGTAATACTTTTCCTTTTGGGAAATCATTGAGATTAACATGAGTTACTTCAGGAACTTCATCAGGCCGAAGCACAGTTTCGTTTGTTTTGCAACTAGTTGCTAAAATAAATACACCGAGAACAAAAATTGATAATAATACTTTTAAATTTTTCATAATTATTTTATTTATATGAGTGATTAAATACAGGTTCATTT
>JABMPI010000276.1 GCA_013203755.1 Bacteroidota bacterium | reverse complement strand
TAGTAAACCAGTTAAAAAAAGAAAAAGAAATTCCCCTTTCAATCCACTGGGTTGGTAGCGAATGGAGCAGCGAGATTCGCTCGGTATATTTACTTAACCGGGCAAAAAACTGGACCGATTTTAGAGATGCTGTAAAAACATTTAAGGCGGTTAGTCAAAATATTGTATATGCCGATGTAGCCGGAAACATAGGACTTCAGACCAGTGCCGGAATTCCGATGCGCCCGGGAAACGGAATTCAAATTTACCCCGGCACAACCAGCGAATCAGACTGGACAGGATTGATTCCATTCGAAGAATTACCGTTTGAATATAATCCGGAGCGTGGTTACGTTTCTTCGGCAAACAACAAAACCGTACCCGAAAATTACCCTTATTATATAAGCCATTGGTTTGCCATGCCCGACAGAATTAATCGAATTAGAGAAATGTTGGAAGAGAAGGAGAAATTGAGTATTGAAGATTTTCAAAAAATGCATAGCGATGTTAAATCAAAAAAAGCAGAACAAATGGTTCCTGAATATCTTGTTGCATTGCAAACCAATACAAAATGGAACGAAACAGAAACAACTGGACTGGAAATGCTAAAAAATTGGAATTATGAATTGACACGCGAAAGCCAGGCAGCTTCGATTTTTGAAATACTTTACCGCAAAAATTTCGAAAACCTTATAAAAGATAACGTCTCGCCTGAAAATTTTACTGCTTTAATTGATCAACGAATGTTTGTTGAAAACCTAATGATTAATATTCTTCCTGACAAAAACTCAACTTGGATTGATGATAAAAATACACCTGAAATTGAAACATTTAACGACATTGTAATCCGTTCTTTTAAAGAAACGGTTAATGACTTAACCGCTGAACTGGGGGAAAATCCAAATGACTGGAACTGGGGAAAAATTCACACATTCACATTGAATCATCCTTTGGGAGTTGTAAAAATATTAGACAAAGTACTAAACTTAAACAAAGGGCCTTTTACAATGCCCGGAAGTTATCACACGGTTTGTCCGTATTCTTATTCATACAATAATTTGTACAAAGTAAATCACGGAGCTTCACATCGCCACATTTTTGATGTAAACAACTGGGATGCTTCAAAAACAGTAATTCCTACCGGAATAAGTGGGATACCTGCCAGCGATTTTTATCTCGACCAAACAGAATTGTATATTAATAATCAATATCATGCTGACCCATTTAGTTGGGATGAAGTTCAAAAAGCAGTTAAATTTGAAATGAAACTTCGTCCCGATTAAAATATAAACTAAATTCGAACGAATAAAAGGAACTTGCCAAAACCGACAGACTCATTTTTTGTTCTACTTAAAAACATTGAAATGAACATTCAGAAAAGAATATTACCTGCCCCCATTTATATTGTTTCCGGTGGCCGTGGCATTGCCGGGAATAATATTGTTCAATCGCTTTTAATCCAATATCCCGAAAACGATATTCCAGTAATTATCGTACCTCACATTGACGATGAAGACAAGATTTTTGATACAATTATGAAAGCCAAAACCGATGGTGGGTTGATTGCACACACCATGGTAAATCCTGATTTACGAAAAAAAATAAACGAACTTTGTACCGAATTTGGAGTTCGCGTTGTAGATTTAATGGGTAGTCTGGCTAATTATCTGGATGAAAATCTGGATGTTGAACCACTAAAACATCCGGGATTGTACCGCGAATTAAACCACCAATATTTCGACCGGATCGATTCCATTGAATTTACACTTTCGCACGATGATGGAATGAGCCCGGAGCGGTTACAAAAAGCTGAAATTATTTTAACCGGTGTTTCGCGTGCTGGAAAAACGCCATTGAGTGTGTATCTTGCAATGTACGGATGGAAAGTTGCAAACGTTCCGTTGGTAAATGGTATTCAGCCGCCAAAAGAATTATTTGAAGTTGATCCTCAGCGAGTTTTTGGCTTACACATTGGAGCTGGACAATTAATTGCCCACCGGAAAAAAAGGTTGCTAAGCTGGAACAATAATGACAATAAATTGTACGTGGACGAACGGGAAGTACGGGAAGAAATTCGAAAAGCGATGTTTATTTTCGACAGAGGCGGTTTTACTGTTCTCAACGTTTCAAACAAACCCATTGAAAGCACTGCCAATGAAATTCTTAATATCATATCGAAACGATTTTCCTACCGCGGCAGAAAATTGGAATCACCTTATCACAATCAGAAAGAAACTGAATAACTTCCCTTATTCTCCTTCGTTAATTTCCACCATTTTTTTATTTGGCATTATACTTGTTTAACTCATGCTATATTCAAAAAAAACACTTAAAAATTATAGTCATGAAAAAAATTAAATACATTTTATTAATTCTCGCAGCAATAATTATAACATCTTGCGAAGGCCCAATGGGACCTCCCGGATTCGATGGTTTAAACGGATTAGACGGAGATTTATTACTTGGTTCCGTTTTTGAAATTGAAGGCGATTTTACCTCTTCTAATGAATATAAATTGTATTTCGAATTCCCCAACGATTTTGAAATTTACGAAACCGACATTGTTTTGGTTTATATTCTTTGGAAACAAGTGGATAACCTGGATGTTTGGCGATTGTTACCGCAAACAGTGGTATTACCCGAAGGAATAATTCAATATAATTTTGACTACACCGTTGCCGATGTGCAAGTATTTATGGAAGGAACAATACCTCCGGAAGACTGGTTTCCTGCAGAAACCGACAATCAAATTTTCAGAATTGCAGTGCTACCCGCCGATTTTACTGCTAAAAAGTCGGTTGATATAAACGATTTTAATTCTCTTCTAAAATCTCCTGAATTAAAATTGAATACCATGCTAAAATTAGATACCAATACAATAAATCGTGAAATTATTAGACGCGGAGAATAATAAATATAGAGAGACAATATCTATATCATACGATATAGCTTAGTCGTAACCGATTTCAAATAAAAAGCCGTTTCTCTTCAAAGAGATGCGGCTTTCTAATAACCTGAGTTCGATATAAAATATTTTACACAGAAAGTCAGAATTGTGCAAGATTTGTGGTAAAAATTCAGAAAGAATAACGGGTTATTTTGAGGAATTTTTGGTGCAAAGATTGTACAATTCTGGCCTTTCCTACGGATTTCGCCTCTTTTTGCATAAATTCCTCCAAATTCTATCGAATTATCCCAATAGTCCTTCAGGAATTTGTACAAATTTCTGCCAAAAACTGGCTGAAACTGTGTTAATATTTTATATCGAACTCAGGTTTATAACTAAACAGATTAGTATTAACACGTGAATAAACAACCAAATTATTTAATCCAGTTTTCTAATTCTCACCTCCGTTTTATCCTGGTTTTTCATTAAATCAACCAATTCATTGGTATTAGTATTTCCAAAATGGTAGGGATATAAAATTTTAGGATTGAATAATTTTGAAGCTTCTACTACCATTTTGGGAGTCATTGTATAGGGTAAATTCATTGGTAGAAAAGCAACTTCAATTGCCTTCAATTTTGTCATTTCAGGAATATTTTCAGTATCGCCCGCCACATAAACTTTTTTATCAGCAAAATGGATAACGTAACCATTTCCAACTCCTTTTGGATGAAACGGATTTCCTTCGCTTCGTACGTTTTTAATATTGTAGGCCGGAACAGCCTCAATTTTTAATCCTGAATAAATTCCCGACTCTCCGTTTTTCATTATTTTACCGCTGCTATATTTCTCAGCACAAATTTTCGTTAATACAATTTCTGTCGATTCCTTTTTAAGCAAATCAATGGCATTAGCGTCTAAATGATCGCCATGCTCGTGTGTAATTAAAATTAAATCAGCTTTGGGTAAAGTTTTATAATCGGCATATCGTGCAACCGGGTCAATGTGAATTACTTTCCCGTTAAATTCCATCATTAAGGTTCCATGCCCAATAAAAGTTATAGTCAACTCGCCACTTGCTGTTTTAAAAACATCTTTTTCGAATGCGTTTACAATAAAAGTTGCTGCCAACAGCAAAATACTAAAGCTCATTTTCAATAAATATCTCATTTTTAGTGAATTTAAAATTTTAATAAAGTTATAAATTCGTTTGGAATTGAAACACGGATATAAACTGATTTGATAACCATAAAAACAAAATGCTATATTTACCTTCAAATTAGAGAATTATGAAATCCATTATTTTACTTATATCTTTTGTCTTTTTAAATGTTATTTCTCAAGGTCAAACTACCGAAAAACTTAATACCGCAGTTTACGATTGGGAAAAAATGAACGTAGTAAAAACCAATTTCGGCGAAAAGAGACAGATTTTTGAAGGGCATACCAATGTACTTTCATATTTCGAAGTTCATGTAACCACGCTCAACCCTGGGAAAGCACCACACGGAAGTCATGTTCATTCCGACATGGAAGAGCTAATAATTGTAAAAGAGGGCTTGATAGAACAAAGTATAAACGGCGTTAAAAAAGTAGTTGGTCCGGGAAGTGTAATATTAGCTTTGCCCGGCGACGACCATGGAATTTGGAACGCCGGCGACACACAGGCTTCGTATTATATTATCCGCTGGAAAACCGACCAACCCATTAACTTAGAACGCGCAAAACAAAGCGGTGGCTCCAAATTTTACGATTGGAAAGATATTGAATTCAAAACAACCGAAAAGGGTGGAAAACGGCAATTTATGCAACGTCCAACCGCATTGCTTGCAGATCTGGAAATGCATGTTACAACTTTAAATGAAGGAGTTATGAGCCATGCAGAACATATCCATTCAAACGAAGAAATTATTATTGTACTAAAAGGCGAAGTCGAAGAAAGTATTGCTGGCACTCCTCATCGTTTAGGACCGGGTTCATTAATTCTATTAATGGATGAAGTCCCTCACGGAATAAAAAATGTAGGCAAAGGACAGTGCGAATATTTTGCTTTTAAATGGAAAAAATAAAACTATTTTTTTACCATTTTTTCTAAATCCCATTCTTTGTCATTAAAACTCCGGAATACCGGTTTTACTTCAGGGTAGCCTCCAACTTCCTTCTCGCTATCGATTATTCTGTTGGTGCCATTTTTAACTTGCTGAATGATTCTTTTATCGATATCATCACGATCCCAGGGACGGGCTCCGGCATTTTGTAAAGTCTGTTCTTTTACTTTTTCCGAATTTATTGCTGAAAATCCAAGCGGCCAAACCGGCATTTTATCAACCAAGGTGTGGCTGCCGGTTAATTCTTCAAGGCCCGAAATTATTTGGTTACCTTTCCAAAAAACCTCTACCGGCCCTCTAAATTGTCCAGCTGAAAATTCTTTTGGTGTATCTTTTCCAAACTCTATTACATTATTTACCACCGACATTTTTCCTGTTACCCATTCGTGTCCTTCCCACTCTTGTGGAGAAAGATTGTAATGTACAGCAGCCCGCCCGGGATTAAATACGTAATTATTAACAAACATTCCCTGCGAACCTCCCTTAAAAAAGGGATTTCGTCGCATGTTACTTGCATATAAATTTCCAACAATCGCAATTTCGGTTGTATTATCATGAATAAGCGAACCTTTCGAATGTTCTCCTTTTGCATGCGTTGAATTGCTTAGACCTTCAGCAATAATACAGTTACTAATTAGAATTTTATGCGATGTATTTTTTCTCCACTCTTCTACATTTGCACCTTCAAATCGAGGTCCCGAAGGCGAAATATTTTCATCCGTCGCCCATGTGGCCGAACAATGATCGATAATTACGTTGTAAGCACCCTGCGAAGTTGCAATTCCATCTATTTCCCAACCATCTTTTTTCTTGTGTCCAGCCTCCCCCGGCCTAACCCGAATGTGTTGAATAATTACTTCGTGCGTTGTAATCGAAATACCTCCTTTTATGATTGTAATTCCCGGACCTGGGGCGGTTTGACCGGCAACGGTAATAAATGGATTATTAATCCGTAATACTGATTCTTCCAAATCAATCACTCCGGCAACCTCAAAAACCACAATTCTGGGCTCCTTCATTTCAAAGGCTTTGGCAAGCGATCCATCACCTGTTTTATTCAGATTGGTTACTTTTACAATTTTACCTCCAAAACCACCTTTGGTTGTAAAACCAAAACCTTCAATTCCAGAATAATCAGGTAATTCAGAATAATTTTGGGAAAAAGAATAAAAAATAAAACTGAATAAAAAAAGAGTTAGGTAAAACAACTTTGTTCTCATTGATTTAGTTTTAGTGATACAAAAAAATGGAGTCAGCAAGTTAATCAATTTTAAATTTCCATTCCAATTCGGTTTATAAAAAAATCTTCTCCCAATTAGGTATAAAATTAGATTTCAACATCTTTATATCATATAAAACCGTTTACAAAAATTTAAATCTTCTTGAATTAATTATTACCTTTCCGCAGTTCTAAAACTAACAAAAATGAGACGAATATCTACTTTAATTCTTTTGTTGTCAATAATTTTTAGTCTTTCGGCAAAAGAATATTCTGTTGAATCTCCTTCCGGAAAAATTACCATAAAAGTTACGGTTGATGAAGCCGTAAAATACGCTGTTCTATTAAATGGAATTGAAATCGTATCGCCTTCTGCCATTTCGATGGAATTAAGTGATGGAACCTTTTTTGGAAAAACTGCCAAAGTAAAAAAGACAAAAACAATTTCAGTGTCAGAAGAAATTATTCCGGTTGTAAAACGTAAATACGCCAAAATCCAAAATGAATACAACCAATTAACTCTTTCATTTAAAGGATATGCCTTGCAGTTTAAAGCATATGACGAAGGTGCAGCTTATCGTTGGGTTTCAGAGAAAAAAGATACCTACAAAGTTGTAAATGAAGAGGCAACCTTTGTTTTTCCTGCCGATCATAAAATCTGGTTTCCTGAAGAAGAAAGTATGTTTACGCATCAGGAACGTGAATATTTACGCGAAAATCTTTCGAATATTAATGCCGACCGCTTTGGGTCAACAGGAATGTTGGTGGATTGTGGGAATGGTGTAAAAACATACATTTCAGAATCGGATTTGATGGATTATGCCGGAATGTTTATACAAGGTTCCGACAAAAATCCGAATGCTTTGGTTGGGAAATTTGCCGGTGTAGTTTTAGAAGAAAAACAGTTGACTGACCGCGATGTTAAACCAACAAAACATGCAGATTACATTGCTGAATGCAAAGGGCCACGTACTTTCCCCTGGCGTGTAATGCTTATTACTGAAAAAGACGAGGACTTAGTTCAATCTGAGTTAATTTACAAATTGGGACCAGAAAGAAAACTGGAAGTTACCGATTGGATAAAACCCGGGAAGGTGGCTTGGGACTGGTGGAATGCAAATAACATTTACGGTGTTGATTTTGAGGCCGGCGTAAATAATGACACCTACAAATACTATATTGATTTTGCATCGAAATACGGATTGGATTATATCATTCTTGATGAAGGTTGGTATGTTCTCTCCGACATTATGAAACAGGAAAAAGACATCGACATTCAGGAATTAGTAGATTACGGGAAAGAAAAAAATGTTGGTATTATTCTTTGGGTAGTTTGGAAGGCGCTTGACGATAAATTAACTGAAGCACTCGACCAATTTCAAAAATGGGGAGTGAAAGGAATTAAAATAGACTTTATGCAGCGCGACGACCAGTGGATGGTAAATTTCTACGAAAAAATTGCTAAAGAATGTGCCGATAGAGAATTGCTTGTTGATTACCATGGTGCATACAAACCATCAGGATTAAACAGAAAATATCCTAATGTAATTTCCTATGAAGGATTAAAAGGAATGGAAAATAATAAATGGTCTCCTTTACCGGAACCAGAACATAATGTAACCTTGCCGTTTATTAGAATGGTTGCTGGTGCAATGGATTTTACGCCCGGTGCTATGATAAATGCCACAAAAAAGAATTACAGTATAGTTTTTACTGAGCCCATGAGCCCGGGAACCCGTTGCCACCAGCTGGGAATGTATGTGGTTTTTGAAAGCCCTCTGCAAATGTTGGCCGATAATCCATCGAATTATTATCGCGAACCTGAATGTATGGAATTCCTTTCTGTTGTTCCATCAGTTTGGGACGACACAAAAGTGCTTAAAGGAAAAGTAAGTGACTACATTGCAATTGCCCGTCGATCAGGCGACACCTGGTATGTTGGTGCAATGACCGATTGGGATGCCAGAACTTTAGAACTCGACCTAGACTTTTTAGGAAGTGGAAGTTACAAAATGCAAGTTTGGAAAGACGGAATAAATGCAGACAAACACGCTGCCGATTTTGCCCAGGAAGAACTTGAAGTTTCAGGTAATTCAAAAATTAAAGTTAAAATGGCTCCAGGTGGTGGCTGGGTAGCCATTATTACAAAAAAATAAATGCATTATAGAGAGAATATGTAGATGTAAAAGCGGGATGAAATTTAAAAATTTCATCCCGCTTTTCTATTAACCACTCGCTACTTGTTCACCGATCCATCCACCGTTTAAATTCTGAAACTTTATCGCGGCTAACAATTAAATCGTCGTTAGTTCCGTTTTTTATTTTGAGTTTTAATCGACTTGTTGAGTAACTAATAATTTCGTCAATACAATTTATATTTACCATGTAATTACGGTTGATACGAAAAAAAAGGTTGGGGTCGATAAGCTTTTGTAATTGTTCCAGCGAATTATCTAAATCGTAGGTTTTCCCTTTTTGAGTTCGTAAAAAAGTATTCCGCTCTTCCACAAAAAAGGCACAAATTTCTTCTACCTGAATAGATTGATATTTTGTTCCAACTTTTATAAAAAATCGTGATTTATAACTTTTTGATAGCTGCTTAAAAACCTGAGAAATTTTTGCTTCAAAGTTTACATTCTCCAAAAATACTTTTTTAAATTTTGAGATTGCAGATTCCAGACTCTCCAACTCGATCGGTTTTAATAAATAATCCACGCTGTTCACTTTAAAAGCCCGAATTGCATATTTATCATAGGCTGTGGTAAAAATTACCGGAGCTTCAATTTTTACAGCATCAAATATTTCAAACGAAATTCCATCATCCAACTGAATATCCATAAAAATTAAATCGGGTAATGCATTACCCGAGAACCAGTTTACCGCATCCTCAACTGATTCTAAAACCTGCAAAATTTCAATATTTGAATCAAGCTGTTCCAAAAGGCGTTGCAATTTTTCAGCTGCCAATGTTTCATCTTCAACAATTACAACTTTCATTTTGAATCAATTTTTACCGGAATTTTCACAACAAATTCATCTTCCGTTTCCATTACTTCAATTTCATGGTTTAATATTAAACGACTACGTTCATTTAAATTTTTTAATCCAATTTTCGATGAACTGTTCAACTGAGTTTTCTTTTGCAAATTATTACGAACCACCAATTTATCCAGGCCTTCAAAATGAACTACAATTTCCAGTGGTTGTTTGCGGGTTGCCGAATTGTGCTTCAATGAATTTTCAATCAGAAGTTGCAACGACACCGGCAAAACCAGAATATTCTCTGTTTCAGAGAATTCAATTTTTAAATCGATCTTTTCCTCATCCCTGATTTTTTGCAGGTAAAAATAGTTTTTTACAAACTCAAGCTCGGTTGAAAGCGGAACCATTTCTTTCTCTTTGTTTTCGAGAATATACCGATAAATGGATGATAATTTTTGAATGAACTCCTCCGACAAATCGGGGTCTTTTTTAACCAATGATGAAAGCGAATTTAAACTATTAAACAAAAAATGAGGATTGACCTGGCTTTTTAATGTTTCGTATTGAAAAACCAACTTCTCTTCTTTCAACTTTTGCACTCGTTTTAATGCTTCAGCCCACGAAACATAAAAGAAAAACAGAGCTCCAAAAGTAAATCCAATCAGGGTTGCTATAAAAAAACCCTTCATCTCCATGTTTATAATATTGGATAAATAATGGGCAAAATCTTCACCATTAATATAAAATTGAACGGTATAAACCACAATAAACATTAACAATGCAATTACCAACACCCCAAGGTAAAATTGAAGCAACCTAATAATCATTTTCTTTTTGAAATCGGGAGAATCCGGTTTAAGCGATTCAAAAAACTTTTTCCCCAGCCAAACAAAAACTTCAAGCTGAATAAACGATATCACAAACATGCTTAAAAGTCCATCGTGGAAAATTTTCCGCTGAAGAATAATACTAAAAAGAAAGGTAATAAGTATGGCTCCAGCTAACACTTTCATATGCCAAACCAGTTTTTGCGACAAACTTTTATTGGATTTTGGATGCTTCATTTTTTCGGTTTTGAAGTTACAACAACTCAACAAATATTAGTTCTTTATTATTGACAAAAAAAAGCTTTGTTACGAGTTTCAGGTTACAAGTTGATTTAATATGTAAATTATTACCTGCAACTTGAAATCTGCCTCAAATCACTTTTACAAAACTAATACAGCCACTAAATAATACTTTACTGTTTTCATAATTCTGAATATTAATTGTTGAATCAAAATTCAGCCTTATTAAAAACAATAGAAAATTTTAGTTGCTGAGTGGGAGAAAAACAAGTACAAGCGGTAAAAATACAATGACAATTTTTTTATAAAAAACATGCCTTGCTCATTGCCGATAAATTATCGGGAGACGTTAATGGCGTAATTTCGCAACCGGCAGAAAGAATAAAACGTTCATTTTTGTGTTTTTCAACCAAATCTTTACAAAGCAGAAAAACCTCTTCACTCGTTTTATTTTGAATGATAACCGGATTAATATTTCCTGCAAAAATCACATTTTCACCCAAAACAGAACGAGCGTGGCTGATATCAACCTGCCAATCTAAATCTAAAACATCTATGTTAAAATCTTTATATGAAGGGAGCAAGTGATTGGTGTTGCCACAAATGTGTAGTTTAATTTTCCCTCCTAATCCATGAATGTAACTAATGAGTTCTTTGTGCCTGTCGCGAATATACGTATTGTAAGTGTCTGCATCAATTTGCGAACAAACTGCATCGCCCATTCCAATTATTTCGCATCCTGCTTCAATTTGTGCTTTTGCAAAATCTTTAGCGGTTTGCATACATTTATCCATCAACCGATTTGCAAAATCGGGGTCAATCATCAACTGCATCAGCATATTTTCAATGCCCGTTAAATCACATGCTTCTGCCAGAGGACCTTCAATCCAACCAATTATCGGAATATTTCCTTGTGTCTTTTTTGAAAGAACTTCCCCTGCTTTTATCCTATCCAATGTTCTCTCCTCTTTGTAAACATCTGGAGTTTTCAGGCTTTTTACATCGTCAATGCTATTCACAATCAAATCCAGACAGCGAGGAACTCCATCGGATACATATTTGATTTTTGCTCCAAATGCACTTGTCTCGCGATACGGATCGGAAATCAATCCCAACATATCCAAATCAAAATCGTCCATGCAACGCAAATTCGATTCAACCAAAACGTTATAATCTGAAGCAAACTGTCCATAATTTTTACCAATGTATTCTGTGGCAAATTGCATTAAAATAGGACGAAATAATACTTTATCACTTATTGTACCTTTTTCAACAAGTTGGTGAAATTGTTCTGTTTTAGTCATTTTGGTTTAGATTAGTAATCGTTCCAAATATACTAAAATCCCTTTTTATACTATCTTCATAGTTTCAATAAAATAAGGAAATCCAATTTAATTTCAGGGCATATAAAACAGTAACCTATGTAATTTTGAAATTGTTGCATCGAACAAGCTGAATCATTCTGAATTTATTAAATTGGTAAACAATTAAACTTCAACAAAATGCCCTACAGTGAATATTTAGCAGACCGGGTTCGTAGTTCATTAAAAGAGAGCCGAACCTCCTTTGAGGAGAAGAAAATGTTTGGCGGTATCTGTTTTCTGGTAGATGAAAAAATGTGCGTCGGAATCATCAACGAAGATTTAATGGTTCGCATTGATCCGGAAAACCAAAACGAATTCCTTCAGGAAAAAGGTAGCCGAATGATGGATTTTACAAAACGCTCAATGAAAGGATACTTATACATTGCACCCGAAGGGGTTGACATGGACGACGATTTGGATAAATGGGTTAAACGTTGTCTGAAGTTCAATCCGAAAGCAAAGTCGAATAAAAGAAAGAAGAAATAAGTCCGACACTTTTTTAAAGATATATTTTTGTAAACTACCTAATTCATCTTAAAAGTATATTGATAAACTGGATTGTAATTCGAGTTGACATAAATCAATATTTGAGTTAATGTATATACAAGTTCCCAAATAATGTTCTAAAACAAACTATTTGACAAGCTTTGTTTATATAAAAGTTTTATCTTTACACCCCGATTGTTAATAACAAATTAAAAAATACATGTTTACATTTGGCATATTTACTTCCCACTTCCCCTACGTAGCAGTTGTGGCGTTTTATGCTTACTTTTTAATTTTTGGCATTAACAAAGCTACTGATGGAGAGATTCAAATAAGTGACAATCAATTCAAAACCGAATTACAGTCCAGCAGATCTTATGCAGATTTGAATGTTGACTCCAATTTTTATTACCATAATGAATTTGACTTTTATACACATTCCCATTTCGAGGAAATTGTTTTTAAAAGGAAAATAAAATACAAAGACTCCTTTTTTGCAGATCTCCTGCAAACCGGTTTTAATACATCTTGCTTTAGCAGACCTCCCCCGTCAATCATTTAATTGATTAGATTTTTGGGTAATCTATTACGCTAAAGCCTCCTCAATAGGCTTAATTTTGGTGTATCTTAAAATTAAAATTTACCCATTTTCACGTTTCACATTTTTTATCAATTCGAAAAAATCGATTTTATGATAGGTCTTATAGGCATTAGCTATAAAACTTCAACACTTGAAGTCCGAGAACAATTTTCATTGGCACAAGAAGAAATAATTCCATTTTCTGAACTATTACAGAAAGAAACGGGTATTTCTGACCTTGTAGTTTTATCTACGTGTAACCGTACAGAAATTTATTTCTCGCAGAATAAATATAACTTTCTTCTGGCTGCAAAAATGGTGTACAAAACACTAAAACATTATAAAGGAGTTGAAGAACAATATTGGCACTCATTTTACAGTCATTCCAATTCTGACGCGGTAAGGCATCTATTTGAAGTTGCCAGCGGAATTCATTCCATGATTATTGGTGAAGACCAGATTATTGGACAAATCAAAGAAGCTTACGTATTTTGTACAGAATCTGCACTCACCGACGCTGTTTTAATGCGCTTGTTTCAGAAATCGTTTGAAGCCAGTAAACGAGTACGCACCGAAACCAAAATAAAAATGGGATCGACCTCGGTTAGTAGTGCAGCAGTCCAACTTTGCTCCAATCTTTGCGAAGATTTTTCAGATAAAAGTGTACTGTTAATCGGAGCTGGTGAAACCGGAAGTCTGGTACTTCAATCTCTGGCAAAAAAAGGAGTGCATAAAGTTTATGTTACCAACCGTACGGAACAAAAAGCAGAAAATCTGGCTCAAAGATTCAACTGTACTTCTTTCCCTTTTGAACGAATGGAATCTCACTTATTAATTTTTGATATTTTAATTGTTGCCACCGGCTCCACTGTTCCGCTTATAACAGAAAATATGGTTGAACAATCTATATTAAAAAGAAATAAAAAGGAACAAATTTATATTGATATTTCAGTACCCCGAAATATTGAAGAAAAGGTGGAAGAACTTGAGGGAGTGAAGCTGTTTACCATAGATAATTTGCAAGCAGTTGTAAATACAAACATGGAAAAAAGGAAAGGAAGCGTTTCTGGTGCAAACAAAATTATTGAAGAAATAGTAGCAGAATTTAGTGAATGGCTTGCCAGTCGCTCTCTGCGCCCTGCAATAAAAGCGATTACCTACAACATGTCGAAAATAAGTAAGGAAGAAATGTCAGGATATAACAAAGTTAATTCGGAAGAAATGCAGATGGCAATCAACCAATTTTCGAAGCACCTCTCACAAAAATATACCAGGTTATTTATAAAAAACCTGAAAGAAATGACTGCCAACGGTAGAAATACAGAATCATTAGAAATTGTCAGCGAACTATTCAGTATTGCAGACGAATAAACAGAGATCAAGATTACAATTAAAAGAACCTTAGGCTGAGATAGTAATTAAGGCTCATCCCGAAAGTTAATCGGGACGATGTTTAAATATATCTCACAAAGCTAAAGGGATTGGATAAATTTAGATAGAAGATGGATATTATTAAAATAGGTACCCGGGGAAGCCGACTTGCACTTTACCAGGCAAATCTTACAAAAAGTTTGCTTTCTGAAAAATTTCCTGAAACAACGGTTGAAATTATAATTATAAAAACCAAAGGCGATAAAATACTCGATGTTGCCCTTTCAAAAATTGGCGACAAAGGATTATTCACTAAAGAACTGGAAGTTGCCTTAATTGGAAACGACGTGGATATTGCAGTTCACAGCTTAAAAGACCTTCCAACAAACCTTCCTGAAGGACTGAAATTAGGTGCTGTTCTCAAACGTGGTGAATTCCGCGATGCACTGGTAAGCAAAGACGGACGCAAACTGAGTGAACTTACTTCCAAAGATGTAATTGCGACTTCTAGTCTTCGCCGCCAGGCAGGATTATTACGTTACAACAAAGATTTTAAAATCGTCGATATTCGTGGAAACGTAGAAACCCGCCTTCGCAAAATGGAAGAGGGTTATTGCGATGCAATGATTATGGCTGCTGCAGGCTTACAACGACTTGAACTTGATAAATACATTACCGAAATTATTGAACCTGAAGTTATTATTCCTGCAACCAGCCAGGGTGCAATTGCCATAGAATCGAGAATTAACGATCCCAGAATTGATGCCTATTTAAAAAAAATAAACAGCACCGAAACATGGAATGCGATTGATGCCGAAAGAGCATTTTTACGTAACGTAGAAGGTGGTTGTCAGGTACCTGTGGGATGTTACACCACATTCGACAACGACACAATTTCAATTATCGGATTTGTTGCTTCGGTAGACGGCACAGAATACTTGCAAGACACCGAATCGGGTTTGATTAAAGACGGTGAGGCGATTGGAATAAAATTGGCCGAGAATTTAATTGCCAAAGGCGCAAAAGAAATTCTTGCAGATATCAGAAAATAGGGAATCGATGAATCGTCTTTTACAGGATAAAGTTTTTATTTCAACAAGACCGGAAAACAAGTCTGAAGAACTTGCCGGGCTTTTTGCAAATGCCGGGGCAACTCTGCTGGAAATGCCTCTGATAAAAATTCAGGGTGCTACTTTATCTGAAAGTGAAAAAGATTATTTCAATCGTTTACAAAATTTCCATTGGCTGATTTTTACAAGCCCTAATGGAGTTCGTTATTTTTTTGAGAATTTAACTGCAATTCAAGGAAACCTGAAACTTCCTGAATCAGTTCAAATAGCTGTAATTGGGAATAAAACCGAAAAGGCGTTAAATGAATTTGGATATTTAGCAGCTTTCAAAAACCCCGGTTCTACCGGAGAAGATTTTGCAGATGCTTTTATTCAGAAAATTAGTAGTAATGGCAACCCAAATATTTTGTTGCCGCTGGGAAACATTGCAAGAACAGTTATTCAAGACCGTTTAGCCGAATTTGCAAATTGTACCAGAATAAATGTTTACGACACGACTGCAGCCAATTTAGTTGATTCAAAAATTCTTGAGCAAATTGAAAACGATAATTATGAAATGCTTCTTTTTACCAGCCCCTCTGGAATAGAGAACTTTCTTAATATATCGACTGAAATTCAAACTGAAAATATTCGAATTGCATGCATTGGTGAAACAACATCAAAAACCGCAATCAAAAATAATATTAAACCTAAAGTAGTTGCTAAAAACAGCACAGCTTCAGGTTTATTCGAATCCATAATAAATTATTATACAAAACAAACCATCAAAAAATTATAACGAGATGAAATTTCCAGAAACAAGACTTCGTCGCCTTCGCAGCACCGCTGTTCTCAGAAACATGGTTCGCGAAACTACGCTAACCCGCAACGATTTAATTATGCCATTGTTTGTTTGTCCGGGGCAGGGAGTAGACAATGCAATCTCTTCAATGCCGGGAAATTCACAACTTTCGGTAGATAAAATTGTGGAAAAAGGGAAAGAGTTATGGGACAAAGGTGTTCAGTCTATTTTGTTATTTGGAATTCCTGAAAGTAAAGATGAACATGGTTTAGTTGCTTGTACTGACGATGGCATCGTACAAAAAGCAGTTCGGGCTCTGAAAAAAGAGATACCTGAATTGTACCTAATTGCAGATATTTGTAATTGCGAATATACTTCTCACGGTCATTGCGGAACTATTGTTGATGGAGATGTACACAACGACTTGACTTTGGTTACCCTTGCCAAACAATCTGTTTCTTTGGCTGAATCGGGGGTTGACATGGTTGCCCCAAGCGATATGATGGACGGTCGTGTAAGAGCGATTCGCAGTGCTCTGGACAAAAAAGATTTTTACAACCTGCCAATCATGGCTTATTCAGCAAAATATTCATCGGCATTTTATGGCCCCTTCCGCGAAGCTGCGGAAAGTACACCACAATTTGGCGACAGAAAAACCTACCAGATGGATCCTGCCAACAGCGATGAAGCTTTGCGCGAAGTTGCTTTAGATATTCAGGAAGGTGCCGATATTGTAATGGTAAAACCTGCATTAAATTACATGGATATTATCCACCGTGTAAAAAGCAATTTTAATATGCCCGTTGCGGCTTACAATGTTAGTGGCGAATTTTCGATGGTAAAAGCTGCAGCTGCTAAAGGATGGATTGACGAAAACAGAATTGTGCATGAAATTCTTACCGGGTTAAAACGCGCCGGTTCTGATCTGATTATCTCGTATCACACGCAAGAAATCATTCACCAATTATAAAAAAACAAAAACACGTATTTCAATTTTTTGGAACATGACTTATAATAAAAGTATAGCAGCCTTTGCCGAAGCGCAAAAAAGTATTCCAGGTGGAGTTAACTCGCCAGTTCGCTCGTTTAAAAGTGTGGGTGGCCAACCACTTTTTATTTCAAAAGCCAGCGGCTCGAAAGTAACCGACATCGATGGAAACGAATTTATCGATTATGTGGGTTCGTGGGGGCCGATGATTTTAGGACACACCCACCCCGATGTAGTTGCAGCCATTCAAAAAACAGCTGCTTTCGGAGCAAGTTTTGGTGCACCTACTTTGTTAGAAACCGAAATGGCTGAGCTCATAAAAGAGATGGTGCCTTCCATTGAAAGTGTGCGTATGGTAAACTCGGGAACCGAAGCTACTATGAGTGCTTTGCGTTTGGCGCGTGGTTATACCGGGCGTGATTTGGTTATTAAATTCGAAGGTTGCTACCACGGACACAACGACAGCTTTTTGATTGAAGCAGGTTCGGGAGCACTTACATTTGGAATACCAAATACACCGGGCGTAACAAAAGGCACAGCGAAAGATACGTTAACTGCCAAATTCAATGATTTGCCTTCTGTAATTCAATTATTTGAAAAAAATAAAGACCAAATTGCAGCGGTAATTATTGAACCGGTAACCGGAAATATGGGTGTAATAACTCCCGAAAAAGAGTTTATTGAAGGCATCAGAAAACTTTGTGACGACAACAAAACGGTACTTATTTTTGATGAAGTAATGACCGGTTTTCGCTTATCGAAAGGTGGTGCACAAACAATACTTGGCGTAACACCCGATTTAACAACGCTTGGAAAGATTATTGGAGGCGGACTGCCAGTTGGTGCTTACGGTGGCAAACTGGAAATTATGAATGAATTGGCGCCAAAAGGACCAGTTTATCAGGCCGGAACCTTGTCGGGAAATCCATTAGCAATGTCTGCAGGATTAACCACGCTGAAACTATTAAACGAAACAGAAAATTTCTATTCAGACCTGGATGCAAAAGCGGCACTTTTAGAAGAAGGACTTCAAAACAATTTAAAGGAACTAAACTTTAAAGGTTTAATAAACAGAATCGGTTCCATGTTTACACTGTTTTTTACTGAAGAAGAAAGCGTAAACTCTTTTGCCGATGTTTGCAAGTGCGACACGAATTTGTTTGGTCAATATTTCAAAATGTCGTTAGACAGTGGCATTTATTTGGCTCCCTCGCAATTCGAAGCTGGTTTTGTTTCCATTGCACATTCAGAAAAAGACATTGAAAATACAGTAAAAGCCAGTTATATGGCATTAAAACAATTGAAAAATAAATAACAAACAGGAACAGAATTCCAGAAAACTTTAAATATGTCAGAATCAATTTTATTACAAACTCTTCAGGGAAAAACAACCTCTCGTCCTCCACAATGGTTTATGCGCCAAGCAGGTCGCGTGTTGCCATCGTACCTGAAAATAAAAGAAAACTATACTTTTTGGGAGATGATGCAAAATCCGAAGGTTGCCACAGAAGTTACACTTTTGCCAATTAAAGATTTAGGTGTCGATGCAGCCATTTTATTCAGCGATATTCTTGTAATTCCTTATGCACTGGGAATGGGCCTCGATTTTAAAACTACCGGCCCGGTTTTCGAAAAGCCACTATTTGAACGCAGCAACCCACTTGCAGGATTAAATCCTGACCCATCGAAACTCAACTACATTTACGATGTGGTGGATGAAATTATAAAAACAAAACCTGCGAATATTCCGCTAATTGGTTTTTGTGGAGCTCCACTTACTGTTTTGTTATTTATGTTGCAGGGTTTGGGCAGAAAAGGCGATTTCCCCGATGCAATAAAATTTATTTATCAGAATAAAAAAATCACTCAAAAATTAATTGAAGAGTTAACCGACCTTTCAATTTTGTACGCCGAGGAACAAATTAAACACGGCGTTGAGGTTTTTCAACTTTTCGATACACACGCCGGATTAATTCCTTTCGATTTGTATGAAGAGTTATTTATGCCATCGATTAAAAAAATTGCTTCAGCAGTTCGCGCTAAAGGAGTTCCGTTTATTTTCTTTCCAAAAGGATTGGCCACCGGAATTAAAAACATTACGCCGGAACATTGCGATTTCTTAAGCATCGACTGGCAAACTTCGCTGCCAACCGCGCGTAAACTAGTACACAACGAAATTGGCTTGCAAGGAAATATCGATCCGCGTCTTTTATACGCCCCACAAGAAGAAATTGAAAACACATTAAATACTTACATCGATTTTGGCAGTGAAAATCAAAACTGGATTTTTAACCTCGGTCATGGATTTATTCCGGGACTTCCGTTCGAGAATGCTAAATTCCTTGCCGATTGGGTTAAAAAAACCGATTGGAAACGAAACGTTTAATTCAATATTTTATCAGAAAACAGTATGATTGCTTCAGATTTATTACAGAAATACAACAAGCCGGTGCCACGATACACAAGTTATCCGCCGGCCAATTTTTTTACAGAAGAATTTTCTCCGGCCGATTTTCGAAATGCATTAACAGAATCGAATAAGCAGTCGCCGGAAAATGTTTCTTTCTATTTTCATATTCCATTCTGTTTGCAAATGTGTTATTTCTGCGGTTGCAATTCGTACGGAATTAAAAATAACACGATAATTCACGACTATATTCAGGCTTTAAAAATAGAGCTAAACACGGTTATCAAACACATGGATACCAGTCGTCCGATTTCTCAAATTCATTATGGTGGCGGTACTCCAAATGCAATTCCGGTAAAATATCTTCAAGAAATAAATGAAATTTTATTCTCAACATTCCCTCTGATTGAAGATTCTGAAATTGCCATTGAATGTAATCCGGCCTATCTTACTTTCGAGCAAATGGATGGTTTAAAAAAAGCAGGGTTCAAACGTTTCAGTTTGGGAATTCAGGATTTCGATAAAAAAGTTTTGAAAACCGTAAACCGCGAAGAACCCGGAATGCCAGTGAAAGACATTATGGATTACCTGAAAAAGGACGATCCGGAAGTGGCCATCAATCTTGACTTTATTTACGGTTTGCCATTACAAAGTGCTGATAGTTTTGCAAATGCCATTCAAAAAGCGGTTGAATTAAGACCCGACCGATTGGTAACTTTTTCGTATGCGCATGTTCCGTGGGTAAGCAGGATTCAGAAAAAACTGGAGAAAACCGGTCTTCCTGAAAGCGACGAAAAGATTAAAATGTTTGAACGTGGTTACGAACTGCTTTTAAATAATGGATACCGGGCAATTGGCCTCGACCACTTTGCTCTTGAAGATGATGAACTTACACTGGCTTATAAAAACAAAACGTTGCATCGTAATTTCCAGGGCTATTGTACCACCAGAACTACCGGACAGGTTTATGCGATTGGTGTAACTGCAATTAGCCAACTAAACGGTGTTTATGCACAAAATACAAAGTCAATTGAGGAATATATTGAAGCAACAACAAAGGGTGAAATTCCAATCATAAAAGGTTACAAATTAAATGAGGATCAGATTATTATCCGCGATGTAATTACTGAATTCATGTGTAACGAACAAGTGGTTTGGAGCGAAATTGGTGATCGTTTTTCAAAATCGGCACAAGAAATTAAGGACATCATTATTTACGACATCGAAAAGCTAAAGGAATTTGAAGCCGATGGTATTATCCGGCTTTCAGAAGATAAAGTTGAAGTAACCAACGAAGGTTTAATCCTTATTCGGAATGTTGCCGCATCCTTTGATCCGCTACTTATTTCATCAAATAAAACTTTTTCAAAATCTGTATAAAATGAGTTCAACCATTGAAAAGGACATTGTAATAATCGGAGCTGGATTAACAGGATTAACACTTGCTTTCTATCTGAAAAAGCAAGGCAAAAATGTATTGATTATTGAAAAATCCGGAAAAAGTGGCGGGGTAATAAATACGGAAAATGAAAACGGATTTGTTTTTGAAACTGGCCCAAACACAGGTGTGGTTGGAAACCCGGAAGTTGCCGAGTTGTTCGAGGAGTTGGAAGGACTTTGCAAATTTGAAGCTGCCGATCCCAGTGCAAAACGCCGCTTAATATGGAAAAAAGGGAAATGGCATGCTTTACCGTCAGGATTAATTTCGGCTGCTACTACTCCACTTTTTTCATTAAAAGACAAGTTTAAAGTATTGGGTGAACCGTTTCGAAAAAAGGGAGAAAACCCAGAAGAAAATTTGGCTGATTTGGTAAAAAGAAGACTCGGTGTTAGTTTTCTTAATTATGCCATCGACCCTTTTATTTCAGGGATTTATGCTGGCGATCCCAGTTATTTAATTCCAAAATACGCCCTTCCAAAATTGTATGCTTTGGAACAAGATTATGGTAGTTTTATAAAGGGTTCCATGCAAAAAGCCAAAGAAAAAAAGAACAATCCACGCCTACAAAAAGCAACCAAAGATGTTTTTTCTGCCGAGGGAGGATTAAGCCAGATAACGAAAGCATTAGCAGACAAAATTGGTATTGAAAACATTCTTTTTAATGCCGAAAATACAAGGATAAATTCGGAAGAAAATGGATTTGTAGTTCAAACCGAAATCAACCACGGATCCATTCAGATTAATGCTAAAAAAGTAGTAACCACCTCGGGTGCAAACGAATTGCTAAATCTCTTGCCCTTCCTTTCAGAAAAAGAAAAAGAGCCTTTCCAACAACTAAAATATGCCACCGTTGTGCAGGCAATTGTTGGTTTTAAAAAATGGGCAGGTATTCAACTGAACGCGTTTGGCGGATTAGTTCCAACTATCGAGAACAAAAACATACTTGGTGCGTTGTTTACCTCGTCGTTCTTTAGCAAGCGCGCACCAAAAGAAGGTGCATTAATTTCGGTGTTTATGGGTGGTACTAAACGTCCTGATATTTTTGAAATGAGCAATGAAAACATTCAATTGATGCTCGGAAAAGAGTTAGTTGAAATGTTGGGGATACCCGATTTTTCGCCCGACTTATTAAAAATATACCGGTACAAATATGCCATCCCGCAATACGGATTAAGTTCAGTACAACGATTCGAAACCATCAAAAAAGTACAACAAAAGTACCCCGGTTTATTTATTGCCGGAAATGTTAGAGATGGAATTGGCATGGCCGACCGAATTAAACAAGCTCGCACTTTAGCTGAAGAACTGGCGTAAACAGTTAAAAACTAAAAACATAAAATGCTTCAACGATTTAAAGATAAATGGAACATAAAATCCAATCTGCAATTAATCATTATATTATTTGTTTTCTCAATAACAGGTAGCTCAGCTTTGGTAGTCAGAAAATTTGCTTTTAATTTACTGGACATCCAACCGGAAACAACGTTGTTTTTAAAAGTTCCTTTGTACATCGCAATCCTGTTCCCGGCATACCATTTTTTACTTTTAATAATCGGAAGTTTACTCGGTCAGTTTAAATTTTTCTATGCTTTTCAGAAAAAATCACTTGCCTTTTTGAAATTCGGAAATAAAAAGAAATAATGACGGAGATCGAAGAAATAGCACTGATCTATTCCGAGGTCCAAAAGGAAATTTGCCAGATATTAGAGACAGCAGACGGACATGGAAAATTTGCTGATAACAAATGGAGCAAAGAAATTGGTAGTGGAAATACCTGCGTACTACAAAACGGGGCAATAATAGAAAAAGGAGCGGTTAATTTTTCTTTTGTAAAAGGAGAATATTCTGAAAAAATGGAACAATTGTTGGGCGAAAAAGCCAATAATTATGCAGCCACTGGAATATCGTCCATAATTCATCCTATAAATCCGTGGATGCCAATTATACACATGAATGTGCGCCATTTTACACTCGACACAGGCGTTTCGTGGTTTGGCGGTGGAATTGATCTAACACCGCACATTATCGAGCCGGAAGATGCCATTTCTTTTCATAAAACATTAAAAGAAATCTGCGACCGATTCGACATTCAGTTTTATCCTGAATTTAGAAATTGGGCCGACGATTACTATTTTCTTTCGCACCGCAACGAAACCCG
>JABMPI010000275.1 GCA_013203755.1 Bacteroidota bacterium | reverse complement strand
TTGTTTGTGCGTGTGTAATTGCGATGTCTTTCAACGATTGATCGCCTGTTTCGTTTGCAGCCCAAAGAAGCAATTCCAGGTTCATCATATTATCTATAATAACCGGAAAATCCCATTTATCGGTATTGTGATCCCAGGAACGGATACACCCCACTACTGGATTAAACCTTGCTGAAAGGGTTTTTGCCGATTGAATTAAAATATCTCTGTAAGCAGAATTATTGGTGTATTTAATAGCCTGCCCAAAACTGCAATACATTTTAAAGCCCGAATCATGAGTTCTGCCATTCCACTTTTCTTGTTCAAGTGACAGAGTAAACTGCAGTGCCTGATCCTTCCATTTTTCATCGCCTGTAAGTTCATACATCATCCAAAGGTTCCCAGGGAAAAAACCGCTTGTCCAGTCGCGTGCCGGAACCAATTTCAAAGCCCCATCTTCCACAGTTCTGGGAGACACCATATCGGGGGTGTGCAATGCAGTTATTGTTTGAATAGCAAATTCAATCTGGGAATCACAATGATCGATTAAAATTTCTAATTTGTCTGCTTTTTGATTGTTGCATGAAAAAAGAAGTATTAAAAAAGATAGTGTAATAAGTTTATTCATTAAAATCAAGTTTTCAGGATAAAAAGTACATTTATAAAAAACCGTTAAAAATAATCTCCCTTCTTTTTACAGAAGGAAGATTATAACGTAACTAAACTATATCAAACTTATGAAAGTATTATTGTCATATTTTCAGTATGAAACATTCTTTAAATGCCTCTAAAAATTAAATTACTATTACAGGAATAAATGTTGTATTTTGAAATAATAGGAAAACGCACAGATAAAATGATTGATAAGCAAAAGCGCGTTGCCTGATGTTATTTCATACGTTACAAGTTTTTTCTGTTAATATTAGTTAATCAAAACTACCCCTTTTGGATAGTTAATAATTAGCAAGATTGTAGCTATTTTTAGAAAAATTGTTGCATGTTTAGACTAATGTTGCATGATTGCAACATATATACAAGAAAGTAAAACCAACAAATTCTAATTTTGAAAAAATAAATATTTAATGAGATATAAATATCTTCTTCTGCTCCTTTTTTGTTGCAACACCTTTCAATTGTTTTCACAGGTTGATGATATTACATTTCGCAGAGTATCACCTCCTGGCGGATTTAGTTTTCAGGCAGTGCACACCATTACACAAGATTTATTTGGATATATATGGATGGGTGATTTTGATGGTGTTATCAGATACAATTCAAAGGGAGTAATACGCTTTATTCATAATCCGGAGGATACAAATGGCCTTCCAAGCAACAGAATCTCTTCAATAGTTATTGACAAACAAAATAATATCTGGGTAAGTACCGACAAAGGACTTTGTTTGCTTAACCAAAAACTTCAACAATTCGAACGTGTATTTTACAACTATGAAAATGGGGATGAAGCAGACAATAAAATAAACTCAATTGAACTCGACGGAAATGGGAACTTATGGATTGCCGATGACAATTCTTTTGGATATTTGGATAAGGACAAAAATAAACTTATAAGAATAACTGAAGGACTAAATGGTTCTCCCCGATTGCTTTACAACGACGAGACAAATCGTATGTGGCTTGGAACTGCTAAGGGAACCGTCTTTTTGATATTACCTGACGAAAATAGAGTAGTAAAGAAGATTGAAGGGCCTGGATCAATTACGCGAACGATATTTGCTAAGAACAAAGATATTTGGGTGGGCTACGAATCCCATGGTGCTCGTTTATATGATTTACAGGGAAACTTAATAAACCACTTTACTTATGCATCAGAGCCGGAATTTGATATTAAAACAGCAAGAGTCACTAAGATTTGGAGAGATACACGGGGTCGGATTTGGATTGGCTCCTATCATGGATTATTTCTTAACATTGGAACAAATTTAATCCGTTTTAATCCTGATGAATATACAGGCTTACCCCATAATTCTATTTATGAGATCTTTGAAGACAAACAAGGAGGAATTTGGATTGGTAGCTGGTCTGGAGGTGTGACATACTTACACCACGCAGATAATAAATTTAGTACTTACAGGCATTCCAAAGAACCGGCCTCTCTCTCCGATAATATGGTTAGTTCGTTTGCTCAAACTATAAATGGCGATATATATGTTGGTACAGAACAAAGTGGATTAAACAAATTTGATATAGAATCAAAAAAGTTTCTAAAAATTAAGGTATTAGAAACTAAAGGGATATTAAATATAAAAACATTGTGTGTGGATAATGAAGGTGGACTTTGGATAGGCTCTGCGTTTAAAGGTTTATATTACCGTCCACAGGGGAATAGCAAATTTACTCATTTTGGCCAAGGGGAAGAAGATGGGGAGCACATTTCAGCACAGGGAGTTTATGCATTATGTAAATCTGATTCCGGGGTTTGGATTGGAACAAATTTTGGTGGTGTAAACTTTTATAATTTCAAAACAAAACAAATAAGTTTTACATCAAATGAATATCCCTTTTCTCAAATAAATAACCTAAACGTTCGATCTTTGTCCCTCGATTCAAATGATAATTTGTGGGCTGGTACTCTAAATGGAATGTATCGAATTCATTTACCAACAAAAACGCTAACACTATTCGGTCCAAATTCTATATCCAACCACAAAACCAAAAGCTCTGCATTTTATTTTGTAAGCGAATTATCTGACGGAAAAATATGGATGGGCACCAGAGGCAACGGAATAAATATATATAACCCCAGAACGGATAAATTAAGATTTTTCGATGCAAACGGCCTATTAAAAGGCAATGACGTTTATGGAATAATTGAAGGACAGAATAATACTATCTGGATTACTTCGAACGATGGTTTAATTCTTTATAATTTAAAAGAAAAAAGATCCAGACAATTTATTATTACCGATGGGATTCAAGGAAATCTGTTTAATCCGCAGGCAATTTTTAAAGCCAAAGATGAAAATATTTACTTTGGAGGTACAAACGGTTTTACCCAGATCGGGCCCAATAGAATAAATATAAACAACAGGCCTCCCAATGTTTTTATTAATAATATTGAGGTTAATAACAGAAAAATTAAACCATCGCAAACCGCCATTAATCAATTCTCCGAAATTGTTTTGAATCCAAAAGAAACAACAATCAAATTTGATTTTTCGGCTGACAACTATCTTTTACCTGAAAAAAATAAGTTTAAATACCGACTTTCTAAATATTTAGATGAATGGGTTGAGGACAACACCGATGGAATGGCCACCTTTGTAAATATTCCTGCCGGTAATTATGTTTTTGAAGTTAGAACCTGCAACAACGACGGAGTCTGGAATAAAATCCCAGCTAGTTTACCCATAATAATCAAACAGTATTGGTACAAATCAAATTTAGCTTTAAGCCTTTACGCTTTTACCTTACTAATGATTATCATTCTCTTCTTTCGCTTTTTCCTTGAAAGATCAAAACTCAAAAAAACTATTCTTATTGAAAAAATTGAACGAAAACACGAAGACCAGCTGCATGAAATGAAGCTGAGATTTTTCACGAATATATCACACGAATTCCGAACCCCTTTAACACTGATTAACTGGCCAATAAAAAAACTGCTTGAAGCAAAAAACCTGACAACCGAACAAACAGGTCAACTGGAAACGGTAAATAGAAATACAAACAGATTACTACAATTAATCAATCAAATAATGGATGTTAGAAAGGTTGAAAAAGGTCAATCAAAACTTAATATTTCTAAAATTGAACTGGTTGATTTTGTAAACGAAAGAGTGCTTAATTTCTCTGAAGAGGCCAAATCAAAAAACATTCAGTTTACTTCTAATCGTGAAAAAGAGACATGTATAATTGAAGCCGATGAAGAAAAACTAGACAAAATTATATATAACCTGTTATCGAATGCATTCAAGTTCACTCCGAAAAACGGAAAAATAAGAGTAACTGTTTGTGCTAATCAATCTCAAAACAGTAATTACTTTTCGAATCAATTAAGCTTTGGGAAACTTGAAAATGAAGACTTTGTCGAGATTCAGGTAATTGATAATGGAGAGGGAATTGATAGTGAAGACCTGCCAAATATTTTTAACCGGTTTGAACAGGGAAAACAAAAAAAGGTAAAAGAAAACAGCACTGGTATTGGATTAAACTTATGTAAAGATTTTACATTATTGCATCGTGGAATAATAATAGTACAAAGCACGCCTGGAGAAGGGACTCGCTTTTCTGTACGATTTCCTACCAGGCAAAAAGCACAAAAAATATTGTACGAAAGCCATGAAAAAGTTAAAAATATTAATTCCTGAGAATCACCTTCAGAAACAGAATCTCTATCGGAAGTTTATAATGAAAAAGTGCAGATATTAATTGTAGAGGACAATGAAGAACTGAGAAAATTTATCATAAAATTTCTTCAAGATTTTTATACCGTTTTATCTGCTGAAAACGGGAAACAAGGTCTTGTAATTTTAAAAACAAGAAATGTACAATTGGTTATTTCGGATGTTATGATGCCAATAATGGACGGTTTTGAATTTTGCCAAAAAATTAAGTCACAAATAGAAACCAGTCATATTCCGGTAATTTTACTTACTGCATTATCCTCTGCAGAAAATACTGCCACCGGGCTTGAAAAAGGTGCTGATGCATATATTTCAAAACCTTTTGACGAGAATGTATTGTTGTCTCAAATCAAAAATCTTTTACTTCAGCGAAAAAGACTTCAAGAGAACTATAATCAAAAATTTATGTCAAAACAATCCATTGATATTGGAAACCTGGATAATTATTTTCTGAACAAAGTAAATACTATCATTGAAAAAAATATAGAGAATGAGAATTTCTCTGTTGACAGTTTAGCAACTGAGATGGGATTTAGCAGAAGCCAACTTCACAGAAAGCTTAAACAGATTTCAAATCATACAACTTCGGAGTATATTACTATGGTTAAAATTAAAAAAGCAACAATTCTTTTGGTCACTAAAAAATACAACATCGATGAAGTTGCTTTTAAAGCAGGATTCAACAGCCATTCCTATTTCAATAAATGTTTTAAGAAAGCTCACAATAAATCTCCTAAAGAGTTTTTGAGAACATTGTAAGTATGATACTTTTTGCAACTATTTACCTACTGTTTTTTGAGAAAGAATCGATGCTACAAGTGTAATTCTTCAGTCAAATTTGAATAGAAAATACGAGATATATTTATTGAAGTTTATTTCGGTCAGATTTTATTTATTTTGATCAAAAACAATAGCTTCCCAGATTATTCTTCAAACATTTATAATTCAATGAGAATTTCCTTATACATACTACCATAGTATAAGGAGGAAGAGTATCTGGGAAATAGTAAATTTTCAGACCAAATACTCCTCCAGCCAAGATAAATACTCCTTCTCTTCAATTTCAGCCAATCCTCCATAATTTAAAAACGCATCAAGGTTAACTCCATACCTACTTTCAAAGAAACAGGCATAAGAATTCATGGAATACCATCTGCCTTTGGATGTTCTTCTTTTGAAGAATCCATGAGAATCCAGCTTATTTATCAAATAAAGTAATACTTCATTTTGTTTGCCCCAAGTGCCATCGTCATTGAAATAGCCCTCCTTTATCAATCGCTTCTCGATTGTATTGAATGATTTTTTTTGTCTATATTGATAATTTCTTCTACTCCATAGAAACTGTATTGAAATAGGTTTTCCGGTTCCTCATTCTCATCAAAATCTACATTATAAAAGTTTTCAAAGTCCATTTCAATTTCCAAAATTGCTTCTTGTATATATTCTAATATTTCCTTTGAAGATAATTCATCAATACTTGCCTCTTTGCCCGTGTATCTAATTTTAGATTTGGCTATTTTTAATAGAATCCTTGCTAATTTGTGTTCTTTTTCAGATTTAAGTTCTTCAATTTCACCCAAAAATTCAAAAACAGGGAAATTGGGAAGTTTTACTTCACACTTTACCCTTTCAATTTGTTCCAATCCGGTATCTGAATCAAGAGAATAATACATAGTAATTTAAAATTATGAAATGTAGTGCTCTTATTTTTTATAGTCATTAAAATAATAACTTATTTCCTTTTGAGTATCGTGCCCTTTATTAGGAATCACTTTGCCAGTATATCCTATCCTTCTCAACAACAATAACCTAAAAGCCAATTGAGCATCAAGCAATTTATCTGCTACCTCATTATTATCTGTTGAGCGTAACATTCCTTCATGTGCGACTTTATGTCTCCACTGTACGAGAGATTTGAAATCAACATCCAAAACATCACGATTAAATCCATTCTGAGTAAGCAAATTATTGAGCCTGTTAATTGTTTTATCCCAAATTAATGAATCGCTTATTCTTTGACTAATCATTCCTTTATCAAAGTGTGGATATTTATTATGCCATTCCTTAATTACTGGCTTAAAATTTTCTTTGAGTTCATTTATTTCCTCTGGAATTTCGTATTTCTCACCCCAATTGTTTGCTACTATTTCCCAGGCTTGTATCATTGATAAAATTCTGTCATCAAGATAGCCCTTATCGGTATCATTAACATACTCGAAAAGCGTTCTAAATTCTATGTATTTTGTGTCAAATTCTTCATTAAAAAAAGGTATCGTTTCTGCGAGATATTGGGCATGGTACTTTTGGGGAATGATGCTTTGAATTTTTCGACTTGTTGGTCTTGCATTATTTATTAGTACCACGGAACCACCAGCTTTTTCAAATTCTTTAACCGGAAAGGATAAGCTTTTCCCAGTAGCTAAAGTTAAAAGCATAATTATGGAATTAATAAGCTTGTCGTATTCTTCCAGAACTTCTCCTTTCTTGGTTAATTTGATAATGGATGTAAATTGTGGAATTTGCCAGTACTTTTCTATTAGTTCATGTTCTCTGCTTGAAATATTTTCAATGTCTACAGAAAAACCCTTGTAGTTAAATTTTAAATCTTCAGTAAACAAGTTTAATACCTTATAAGTGGCAGCGTCATTTGTTTTATCTGTGAGTATTTCACTAATAATTATATCCTTTTGAGGAACAAATTCAAACTCTTTTTCACCATCAAAATTTGTTATTAAAAGATCTAAAGAACGGAATGAAATGCCTCCTTCAGTAAGGCCAATAATTGTCCATTTGAATTTGTATAAAGCAATTCGTTGTAATACAGGCAATGGCTCAAATGAAGTGCAAAATAAAACGCCTTTTTCATTTATTAAGTAATAACGAAACTCAACATCTATCTCAAAATCATCTTTAAAAAGCTTTGCTTTGCCCACATATTTAATTACTTGTGGATTTTCAAAATCTGAATAATTCATTGTTATTCATATTTTCGGTAAACATTCGAATTTATTATTGAAGAAACACTCTTAGTTGACATATTATAGTTTGGTCGTGCTATTAGTTTTTAGCAATGGTTTTTTTGTTACGTTTCAAATTTAATAATAATGTGAACGGTACAATGGTGAAATTGCAGAAAATCTTGATTTACGTTTTTTGACAAAATTATTTGTTTTTGTCTATTAATTAAACACAATACTAATTACAGGACAAATATAAATCACGTAATATGCAAATATACAAGCACTTACGAAATTCGAATCAGGTGGAATAATTTATATCGTTAAATTAAGCCAATGTGTCATGCTTTTTTCGCCAGAAATTTCATTGCAGGTTAATATCAATTCGGTGGTTTAATAAGTTCATTAGTTCTTGGTCAGGAGTAAAACCAGATAAGGTTTCGCCGGTTTTTTCATTTACCCAGTCCATAATATCCGAGTGGTAAGAAAGTTCTTCATACTCAAGTATTGTAGAAGTCTGTAAGCTGTTCTTATTTGCTTCTTTGGGTAAATTAAATCCAAACCTATCGAATAAACGTATTCCCCGCATCGAATTTAATATATTATATAGTGCAGAGATGTACACATAACGAGTGACTTTCTTTTTATTTTTTTGATTTGGATCCGGCTCAGTGAAAATTTTACTTCCGTATTTTACCACCTCGATTAGCCCCTCTTCATTATTATTAATTTTTCTTATATCCTGGCCCCAACCGTTGGTATACCTTTTAGTCCAAAGTTTCATCCATTCCCTCTTCAAAAGGATGGCTACTTCCCAATTAGGAACTATTACATGATAATGCGGGTTATAGGTTCTTGTGGTTGGATTAAAGTTACATTCCAAAGATTTTAGACCAATTAACTTCGGACCTTTTCCTCGTTGGTATCTTTTTTTACACTTCGTCATTATCTTCTTGAAGGCTCTTTTCATAGCTCGCATTCTCATTTCCAAACTCATTGCATAACAGGACTTAGTAGTTAAGGTTACCATGTGAGGGGCATCCCAACTTTTTATAATAGGTAAATACTTGTCTATTATTTTTGCTCTACGAATACCAGAGCAAACCGTACAAACGCGATTACGGCAATACTCACCATATAATTTATCCCCACTAACGGAAACTTTATCTAAACAATGATATGTGTTCCATAAAGATTTTTCCATTTCTTTATCTTCCTTTTCTTTTGCAATATCAATGAGTGCTAAGACAACGGTTCTCGTTACTAACTTTCTTTTTGCTCTTGCATTTTGTGCTTGTTTATCACTCAAGTCTAAACCTAATCCTAATAGTGGTTTTTTGTTTTTTCCTGTCCCGAGTTGTCCTGATGTATCAAGAATAATTCTCCCAAAGGAACTCTGTTCTTTCGGAACTGACACATGATCAGTAGCTTTGCTGCTTTTTGATTGATTGTTCTTTTTCATTATACTATTCTTTTTTTATGCATCATAAAAGCCTAATTCTGGCATATCAGATGCTGATTTTGTACGTGCCTTGCTTTTTTTTGTGCTCATCTTTTGTTCCTTCACTTGTTTTTGTTTTTGTTTTCTATCTTCTCTTAACACCTGTTTTGATGCAGGATTCAGATGTTTTTCACCTTGTCTGATGTCTTGTAATGATTCCTGTTTTGATGTCTTGTAGGTCAAAGTGTTTTAGAAGGATTATGAATGTTTTTGAATTATCGGGTTCTAATTTTATCATTGAAGTTTCTTTTAACAACCGTAAAAAACTCCTCAGTTTTGTGCGTGACCAATCCCAGCGATTACGGAGGTCATTTTCCGATGTGATTAGTTGATATGGTATTAGTTCATAAACCTTCCCCTTGTATATGATCTGTGTTTGTTGTATAGCACTTAACATATGTAGGTCAATCCAGGCTTGCCCTTTTGCAAATGGTTTATCCTGCCAGAGCCAGTGGTTTTGAAGTTCTGATGAAATATTCATGACTTAATTTTTTTTTGGTTTGTTGATGTCTTCTAAGGCATCCAAAACCCTTTTTGGATCGAAGAGAACTACCCGCTCAAATTGAGCAAACGGGATCTTTCCACTATTTTTAAGTTTTTGTGCGGTTACAGGCGATACACCTAAAAAATTTGCAAGTCCATGGATTCCGCGAATTGGCTCAAATTGTTTTGTAGTATTTTGCGTTGATTGATTTTTTCTTAGCTCCAAAAGAAGATCTTCCTGAAGTTCGATTTTTGCTTCCAGTTCCCGGAGATAACTGAGAATACGACCAGAAAGCTTTATGAGCGTGTTTGAATCAGTGTTTGAATTATCGATATGTCGTTCTTCCTTGTTTGCCATGTTGCAAAATTACATGGAAGCAAAAACCTAATATGCTTTAATTCAATGAAATAGTATTTCCAAAATTCTGTATGGAAATATTTTGGAACATTTGGAAATATTACGTTTTCAACGTAAAGTCTAGAATATCAATGTAGTTTATGGAATCGTTTTCATAGATTCTGGTGAGAGCATTTTCATTTAATGCATTCTTTATGGAATCCTTGCTTGATGAATTATTGTTGAAAAGCAAAGTGGAATTAATAAGATTTTTGCAGAAAGTTTTTTTGTTTTTTATGTAGTTTTCTTCTTGAAGGTTGGCTATTAAGGATGCAAAATGATTCATTGGTTTGTTAATATGAATTGATTCGGATGGTATAATTCCTTTAAACCAATTAATCATTCGAGTCTCATCATCTTTGCTAATGTATTTTCTTGTTATTAGATCTGACACTAATTTCTTGATGTCAATACCAATAAGTTTAAGCAGTTCAGCTTTTGGAGTTTCTTTACTATAACTTAGAAGTTCTTTTAGGAAGGGAAATACGTGGAGGTGTTCGCAAACTGAGATCACGTATGCGTTTTCCATATTTGAAATAGGAATTTCTATTCGTGAATAATAATCGTCAGCACACCATAAATATAGCTCCTCATTAGTTGGATATTGGGAGAAACGAATATCGATAGTCCCATCTGCAAGAGCTTGTTTCGCATTATTTTGAATTTGTTTGATTTTATTTAATCTACCACGAAGCTTTTCCTTACCTAAAGGAGTTGAGAATTTTTCTTGTAAGGCAGTTTTTGTGTAATGTTTAAATCTTTCTTCAGCTAAAAAGAACAACATCCATCGATAATATTCTATTCTCTGCTTTTTAGGTACGCCAAATGATGGAGAATGTAATTCAGGAACTAATTTGTCCTGAGTAATTGGTATTTCCAAAGGTCCTGAAAGGAGGTCATTATAACCATTTCCATTTTCTTCAGCTGTTTTAAGGTCGAAATATTCATGTAAACGTCCTTCGTATTTGTAAAAATAATTAGTTTTCCAGTGGTTAAGCTTTTCCGTTATTGATGGAAGTTGAGCAAGTTCTTCGTTCACTTGTTTAATCTTGTCTAAGTTCATTTGGTTGTGTTTATTCCAGGTTCTTCATTGCTTTTTCACGGTCATCTTGATCTACGGCATAGTATCTTCTAAAAGCTTTCGAGCCGGGAGCATGACCGCTCATCGAGCCTATAACCTCGTTTTTTGTATGTTTAAAAAGTAAACCAACAAAAGTTTTTCTCGCCATGTGGCTGTGAGCTATTTCCGAAAGTTTTACAATTTCGTGTTTTCTCGTTAGTGGATCAAGTATTGTTACTTTTCGATGTAATTCACAAAGTTTAAAAAGTTCTTTAAGGTAAACATTGTATTTCTGTCCGCTTATGACCGGTAATTGATTTAATGATTTTCACATCCATCCCTTTAATAAAAGCGGTCTTGTATAATGTTTTCTGCCATCGGTTATATGTTTTTCGCTTTAATACAAAAGGTGCGTACTAAACAAACCGCTAATTACTTAACTAAGCATCTCTCTTAGTTAACTTATATGCAAATTACTTAACTAAGGTCTATTTTAGATATTAAATATGGGATGTATGAAGGGGAAATTAATAAGTTTAATAAAATGAATTTGGGTGGATTTTATTTGGAAATGGTCTTGAACTCAATAAAACTTAAACAGCAATTTAGCATACTAATTTCACTCATTTTTCGTTCTTAATTTGTATTGTACAGGTTAACAGTAATTTAACAGAAAGTAGATTTAATACATGTTATACAACATGCTTTATAAATTATAGATACTTTTGCAAAAGACTTTTTAGTCTGTTATTAATTAATATGAAAACAATGGAAACAAAAACAAATCAAAATCAGATTGTTATTACAACTTTATCTGATGATGAAAAGCAAAAGTTGCCAATGAATTTATTGCTAACATTAGCAGCTGGAGCAATTGCCGGTATGGTAGTTATTTTTGGTCTCTTTTGGGGGGCTGAAAAACTAATGGGGCTTTAATCTTTTCGATTGAAGAAAAACAAGAAAATGATAAGAAAAACAAAAGCTCGCTGAAAGGCGAGCTTTTGTTATGGTGTGCAGAACAAAGTGCTATTTTAAAATTGCTTCAATTAATTCCAATTCTTCTTTCGAAAAATCAAGATTTTTTAGTGTTTCAACATTGTCGTCGATCTGTTTTACCGAACTGGCTCCAATTAAAACCGAAGTAACCCGCTTGTCTTTTAAAATCCAGGCCAATGCCATTTGTGCCAGGGTTTGACCACGTTTTTGTGCAATGTTATTCAGTTCAATAATTTTACCATGTACGGTTTCAACGTCATTTTTTCTTAACGAAACTTCTCTGGTTGCTCGCGAACCTTCAGGAATTCCTTTCAGATATTTGTCGGTTAACAAACCCTGTGCAAGTGGCGAAAATGGGATACAACCAATTCCTTCCTCTTCCAAAACATCCAGCAACTCATCTTCTGCCCAACGTACAAACATCGAATATTTTGGTTGATGAATAAGGCAAGGAGTTCCAAGTTCTTTTAAAATTTTTACAGCCTCTTTTGTCATGTCGGCCGGATAGTTCGAAATTCCTACATACAATGCTTTTCCTGAGCGAACAGTTTGGTCAAGAGCCATCATTGTTTCTTCCAATGGAGTATTAGGATCTGGGCGATGCGAATAAAATATATCGACATAATCGAGTCCCATTCGTTTTAAACTTTGGTCGAGGCTGGCAAGCAAATATTTGCGACTTCCCCATTCTCCGTACGGTCCGGGCCACATATCGTAGCC
>JABMPI010000030.1 GCA_013203755.1 Bacteroidota bacterium | reverse complement strand
GTTTACCACAATCGTCTAACTTATCGGATAATTACATTAAAGAGTTTCCTCACTCTGGTTTGGTTCGTATTCGAAGAGGAAATATCGATGCAACTATTTTAGGTAAAAATCCGACATTTTTCACATTAAGTAAAGGGAAAGCGGTTTTAGCATCTGTTCGTTTGGCATCGGCCTTTTTTGGCCGTGGGCAGTTTAAAACCGAAAAAGTAACAAGGGTAGGAGATACTTTTGTATTGAACTGGGAATATGAATGGGGCTATTTTCAACCTTTGGCAAAAAGGGAAAAGGCAAATTATGTTTTACCCTTCGATGAGGACAGGAAGCGGAGGAAAATGAGTGAGATGCAAATTTTAAAAGCACAGATAACTATTTCTGAAAAGGATGGTTTTTTTGAATTGGCTTTTGAATTGGAGGGAACGGATAATGTGCCACTGGCAATTGAACTGGCTTTTAGAAAAGGCGGGAAATTGGAGGGAGTTGATAAATCTACACTCGTTAATCAAACGTATCTGTTTAATGGTACTCCGGCATATTATAAATTCAAAAATAATTCTATTAGAATTGAAACGGAAAAATCGGAGCATGAGTGGACAACAATCCGGGGAGGGTTGCCACAACCAGATGCCGATTGTATGTACCTAACCGGTTTTACTCCCTTCAAAAAGAAAATTAGAATTGGGTAAAATATTATAATAATGAAACAAACATGATTTTGCACGGCAAAATCCGTGAGGTGGAGCTGGTGGCACCTTTTTATTCGCAGAAATTCTAGCCTGTTAGAGAGAAAGTCAGGAATAAATAAACGTGTGTAATTTTGCTCAACGAACCAGTATTTAGTTATTGTTTTTACTTTTTAACTGATTAGAAAATATTCAAAATCAGCTTTTTATATTATATCTTTAAATCTTTTGCTCTTTATTTGAATTGTATCTTAACAATATATTTTCTACCTTAGAACTTGTAATTAAATGTTACGTAGTTCTAACCCGAATAAAATAACAATTTTGAACCCGACTCTAAGCTCCAACATTTTTACAAAAGAAATAGATCAACTATTTTATCTTAATGCTCAAAATATACCCGATAGTGATTTCTCAAAACTGTCGTCTTTGTTAAATCCGCCCCAGCCGGGCTAATACTAATTTAAACCTTTATTATTATGAACAAAACTCAAAATGTTGTAGGCATAACAGATTTGAAAACTCTAAACTAAACACAGATTGACTTTAAGGAAAGACTGTTTTGAAGTGGCATTTTAAAAACCACAAAGAACTGGTTCCAAACTATAAACTAAACTAATCAAATATGGAAAAAGGAAATTTAACAAGAATTGAATATACTATGGGTTTTGGTAAGGCAAATCTGCTGGCTTTTCTTATAAGTATTCCTATTGGACTTGTGCTGATACTTGCCTTTATATATATATGGAGCTTAGAGGTGTTTCGGGCAGGGGAGAGTGAATTCTCGAAGCATTGGCTTTTATATGTTCTGTCAGGTATTGTTATTCATGAATTAATTCATGGAATTGTGTTGGCTTCTTATACAAAAAATGGCATACAGTCTATTCGGTTTGGAATAAAATGGCTAACTCCTTATTGTCATTGTAAGGAGCCTTTACAGGTCGGTGATTATAAAATAGGTACGGCAATGCCCATTATTATTTTAGGGATACTTCCTTCCCTTTTAGCTATTTTAATAGGAAACGGAGTTTTATTTTGTTTTGGAATATTATTTACCTGGGGTGGAGCTGGTGATCTGATTATACTTTATATGCTAAGGAAGCTAGATAACGAAATTGTTATTTCAGACCATCCGTCTAAAATTGGTTTTTTTAGGGAGGTTGAACTGGAAGATGTTGCCGATTATAAGCCGGAATCAGTGTAATAAAAAAGACAGAGCCCCAATAATTTGAAGTTCTGCCTTTGTATGATCTACTAACTACTTACTTACTTACTTACTTACTTACTTACTCATTTCAGCAAAATATTTGTAAAACAACGGAATAGTTTTAATGCCATTGTAAAATTGCTCTAATGGGAAATTTTCGTTAGGCGAGTGAATGGCATCCGACTCCAGTCCAAATCCCATTAATACTGATTTAATTCCCAAAATCTCTTCAAAAGTTGAAATAATTGGAATACTTCCACCCGAACGAACGGGGACCGGGCGTTTCCCATATGTGTAGGTGTATGCTTTTTCTGCTGCTTTGTATGCAGGTATATTAATTGGACAAACATAACCTTGTCCGCCGTTCAGAGAGGTTACTTCAACTGTTACCGATTTTGGAGCAATACTTTCGAAGTGTGCTTTGAATAGATCCGCAATTTTGTGGTGATCCTGGTTAGGTACCAAACGTGTTGAAACTTTTGCAAATGCTTTTGAAGGAAGAACTGTTTTTGCACCTTCTCCGGTGTAACCTCCCCAAATTCCACAAATGTCGAAAGATGGGCGGATTCCGGTGTGTTCCATTGGAGTATACCCTTCTTCGCCAGCCAATTCTTTCACATCAATAGCTTTTTTATACTCCTCTTCGTTAAATGGAGCACCGCCAAGCAACTCGTGTTCTTCGGCAGAAACATCCATAACATCGTCGTAAAAACCGGGGATAGTAACTTTGCCTTTGTCGTCAACCATTTGGTCAATCATAGAGCAAAGTACATTAATTGGGTTGGCCACAGCACCGCCAAATAGCCCGGAGTGTAGATCTCTGTTTGGCCCTGCAACTTGCACTTGCCAATATGCCAGACCACGCAACCCGGTTGTAATAGACGGAATATCAGGAGCAATCATCGATGTGTCTGAAACCAAAATTACATCGGCTTTTAACATTTCTTTGTTTT
>JABMPI010000274.1 GCA_013203755.1 Bacteroidota bacterium | reverse complement strand
TTTTTTTATTTGTGAAACTCAAATTTCAAAAACGAAGTGAATTGAACTTTGTAAGTTGAACGAATCCCGATAGTGCAGCGTATCGGGATAAATGAGTTTAATACTCCATGCTTGCATCGAAAAAAAGGAATTCCTATTTTGATACCTAGACAGCTCTGCTGCGAGGTAGTTCATTTATCAAAGCTTTTTGGGATTAATTCAGTACCTTAATTGTTCTGCTGTTTCTCACTTGCCACAAATATTATCGGTGCGCTGCACCTTTCATTTAATTCCGAGAAATCCCCTTTTCAAAAACAAATTTGAACGATTTGGCATTTAAATCGTTCTGATGATAACTCAATAAAAGAATAAATGATAAAGTTATCTTTTAAAAATCCCTACCTGGCATTGGTACTTGCAATTTTAGTTACTGTTCTGGCGGCAGTTCTGATTCCCCGCATGCCAGTAGACATACTACAGCAATTCAAAAAATCGGCCATGCAAATACTAACCCTTTATCCGGGAATGCCGGCCGAAGTGGTAGAAAAAGACATAACCAGCAGAATGGAGCACTGGACAGGACAGTCGCCTGGCATAGAAAAACAAATTTCAAAAAGTATAATGGGGGTAAGTATCGTTACCAACTTTTATGGCGAAGATGTGGATCCTGCCGAAGCGATGGCCAATACATCGTCTTATGCAATGAGCGACATGTATTACCAACCACCCGGAACTTTGCCACCAATGATTCAGCCATTCGACCCAACAGCAAGTAAACCCTTGATGTTGTTAACGGTAAGTAGCAACATAAAAAGTGGAAAGGAATTGTACGACGTTGCCTATTATAATCTGCGCCAAATGTTAAGCGGTGTTCCGGGAATTATTGCCCCGGCAGCTTATGGCGGTTCGTTACGGAGGGTACATATTTATGTTGACCCCTCGAAACTGGAAGCTTTTGGCATTTCGCAAACGCAGGTAAACGCTGCCATCAAAAAAAATACAACAATGATTCCTTCGGGTATCGCTGAAATTGGAGCAATAAATTACGGAATCGATGCCAAAGGAATGATTATAAATGTTGCCGATTTTAACGACATTGTAATTACCTATAAAAATGGCAATCCCGTTTATATAAAAGATATTGGCGAAGCTACCGATGCCAGTGTTATTCAAACCAATATTGCACGGATAGATGGAAAGGAACAAGTTTATTTGCCTATTTTCAAAAGACCGGGAGCAAATACCATTGCATCGGTTGAGGCAGTAAAAAAGGCAATTCCGGGTTTAAAAGAGCGGATGCCCGATGATGTTCAGTTGAATGTAATTTTTGACCAAAGTTCCTACGTTCGGAATTCCATACGTGGACTTGCCAACGCAGGTTTGGGCGGGTTGGTTTTGGTAATTCTGGTACTGGTTCTATTCCTGGGAAATATTCGTTCTGCCTTAATTGTTTCCATTAGTTTGCCGCTTTCTGTTTTATTTGCTTTTGTGGTTCTCTCCTTTACCGGACAGGCAATTAACAGCATTACTTTGGGTGGTATCGCACTAGTTTTAGGATTGCTGGTAGATAATTCGATTGTAGTTTTGGAAAACATCGACAGGCGTTTGCAACTTGGAGAACCCGCCTGGCAGGCATCGTTAAATGCGGCGCTCGAAGTTGCCACGCCGGTTTTGGCATCTACTTTGGTAATTATTGTAGTCTTCTTTCCTGTACTTTTTTTAACAGGAATAGCAAAATTCCTCTTTTCACCATTGGCAATTACTGTGGCAGGAGCAATGGCAGGTTCGTACATTTTTTCGTTAACCTTAATTCCACTAATTGCAGCGTATTTATTTCGAAATCAATTGCCAAAATCATCAAATAAAAAATCACAAACCTTTTTTCAACGAATTATTGGCAGCTTAAAAAATCGCTACGAATCGAGTTTAATAAGCGCCTTAAAATACAAATGGGCAGTTTTATCTTTTACCGCAGTGCTTTTTGTAATGTCCCTGTTTGTGATGAAAAACAAGTTGGGAATTGAACTGTTCCCACAATCGGATGTGGGACAAATGGAAATTCACGTACGACTGGAATCTGGCACTCCGCTTAGAAAAACGGCGGAAGTTATCGAAGCCATGGAAAAATCTATAAGAGAAGAAGTGGGTGACGATTTAAAACAACTCATTTCTAACCTTGGAATATTTTATGATTTACCCGCGGCCTACACACCCAATTCAGGAACAATGGATGCTTTTATCGGGCTTCAATTAACGGAAGAACACCAAACCAGCACTTTTGAATATGCACGACGTTTGCGGAAGAAAATGCATATTGAATTCCCGGGTGTTGAACTCAGTTTTAATACCGGAGGTTTGATTACAGCAGCGTTAAACGAAGGAAAACCTTCGCCGATTGATGTGCAGGTTAAAGGAAACAGTCTGGATGTAATGCGCGAAATTACAGAACGAATTAAAGATACCATTTCAACTATTTCAACAACACGCGATGTTCGGATATTACAACGAATCGACCAGCCAACAAAAAACATAGACATCGACAGAATAAAGGCTGCCGAATTGGGAGTTGAACCGGTTGACGCCATAAAAAATATTGTTTCAGCTTTAAACTCATCTGCCACTTTCGACAAATCGTTTTGGATTGACGAACGCAACGGTAACCATTACTATGTGGGGGTTACCTATCCGGAGTATTTAATCAACGACGAAAATGTGCTTTCGAATGTAACCGTTGCAAGCCAAACCAGCGATAACGCAGTACCCTTTCGGAATTTTTCAAACATTACCGAAACGACCAATCCGGTTGAAATAAATCACCACAATTTAACCCGCGAAATGAATGTTTATGCCAACACTGACGGTGCAGACATTGGAAGTGTTTCTGACGAAATTCAAAGCCGGTTAAATGAAATGAAGTTCCCAAAAGGATACGCCGTAAAATTTCAGGGAGAAGTTGCCACCATGAAAACTTCGTTTGGCGATTTGGGACTTGGTTTAGGATTGGCAGTTGTTCTGGTATTTCTAATATTAATTCCGCTTTTTCGTTCTTTCCGCCAGCCGCTGATTATAATAATTGCTTTTCCGCTTGGTTTAATTGGCGTAGCTTTCTTAATGTGGGCTACCAATACCAATCTTAATATTCAATCGATAATGGGAATTATTATGATGGTGGGAATTGCAGTTGCCTACGGAAATATTCTCATAGACCGGATTAATGTTTTGGTAAGCGATGGAAAAGAAAAAAGAGAAGCTATTGTAAGCGGAGCAACTGACCGTTTCAGACCGGTTTTAATGACTTCGGCGACTACAATTTTTGGACTGTTGCCCACAGCGTTGGCTGGCAAGGCAGGAGCAGAAGCAAATGTGCCACTGGCAATTGCCGTTATCGGGGGAACTTTTATGGCCACTTTACTTACACTTTATATCATCCCCATTATGTATTTATTAATTGCAAAAACCAATAATTAGAATGAAGACATCAAATTATAGATATCAATTCCTTTTACTAACTACAGTTGCTGTATTAACTGTTTCGTGTAATTCAAATACAAAGCAAGAAAGTACAAATTCAGCAATTTCGGATGAAGGAAAAATACAGACAGTAGAAGTGGTCAATCCACAAAAACGTTCTTTTACAGCGCAACGATTAATAACCGGAACGGCACAACCCAACCGAAAAGTTACTTTGTATGCCATGGAAAGTGGGTATGTGGAAAGCATTCAAAAAGATATTGGCGATGCGATTCGGGAAGGAGAAGTGATTGCCACTTTAAAAAACCCGGAATTAACCCGGCAACTTGAGAATAAACAGGCACAGTTGGAAGTGAAAACTACCATGTATGAAAGATTGAAATCTATTTATAAAAAAACGCCTGCACTTACTTCCATTCACGTAGTTGAAAATGCTGAAGCTGATTATCTTTCAGCAAATGCGGAGGTAAATATTATTCTGGATAGATTGGGTTTTTTACAAGTAAAAGCTCCCTTTTCCGCCACAATTACACAGCGTTTTATCGACAAAGGTGCTTTGGTGCAAAGTGGATTAACACAATCCAATCCACAGGGAATAGTTGAACTTCAACAATTAAATCCAATCCGGTTAACCATTCCTTTGCCCGAGTCCGACATTGCAATCATTCAAAAAGGGACAGAAGTTTCAGTGACTTTCCCTGGAACTTCCCGGCACTTCATTTAAAGCAAAAGTGAGCCGCATTTCGGGAGCATTGGATGCTTCTTCCAGAACAATGCAGGTGGAAATCGATATTGAGAATTCAAAGGGAACGATTAAATCTGGAATGTACGCCAAAGTTGAAATTCAAATTAACAGTAGCGAAAGTGTTACCTCTTTGCCCGTTACTGCGCAAGTAATGTTTCAGGATAAAGCATATTTGTATGTTGTAAAAGAGGGTAAAACTGAAAGGGTTCCTTTACAAAAAGGCTTGTCTAACAAAGATTATTTTGAAGTGCTAAATACAGATATTTCTGAAGAATCACAGATAATTGTTCGAGGTAAGAATCTGGTTAAACCGGGGCAAATTGTTAAACCGATATTAAAAGTCGAGTAAAATGGGAAATCGAATAAAATGGATGGTGTTGAGTTTGGTTTACCTGTTCAGCGCATTTATTATAAAAGCACAGGTAACGAGTTTCCCGGTAACACTGGAAACTGTATTGCAACTTGCCGGGGCGAATAATCTGACCGTACAAGAGTATCAGTTGAAATACCAGCAAGCTTTGGCAGAGCAAAGTAAAGCCAAAGAGTGGTGGCTGCCCGAAATTCAGGCGGGTTATTCAACACACTTTTTGAATGGTGCTGCAATGAATACCGATGGAAATATTTTATCGGATTTGAACCGAAATAATTTATGGGTAGGTTTGGGTGTATCGGCAGAAATAGATTTCAAAAATGGATTTTACCGGGCCCTGGCAGCCAGGCAGAAATCTGAAGCAGCAAATTATTTTACCATTGCCGAACGAAATCAGGTAATTTTAAAATCGGTACAAACTTATTTTGATTTACAGGCAGAGCAATTAAAGTATTCCTTTTTACAAACTATGGCCAGCCAGGCCGACACAATTGCACAGCAATTACGCGTTCAGGTTGATGCGGGTCTTCGTTTTCAATCGGAATATTTGCTGGCTCAAAGCAACCACAATCACTTAAAAATTTCCATGCTACAGGCAAAAACTGAGTGGCGAAAAATATCGAGTTTGCTGACAAATTTACTCGCCCTGGAAGGAATTAATCATCTGGTAAGCGCCGATACTTTATTCGTTGCCATTGCTTTTACTTTGCCATCTTCCGATTCAATTAGTTTTGAAAACCGCTCTGAATATTTAGGATTAAATACAGAATTGAATTCCATTCATACTTTCAGAAAAACAGAAAATCAAGGTCTTCTCTTACCAAAATTAAAAGTTGGATTCGACAACGGTGCTTTTGGCGCCTACTCAAATCCGTTGTACAATACTTACCAATTTAATGCTTCGCTTTTATGGTCGTTGCCGCTGGGGCGGATAACGCACCGTGGTGATCTGAAAAAATGGGATGTAAAAATATTGTCTCAGCAGAACAAGGTTGAGCAATTCAAAAACAAGTTTAATCAGGAAATAACAACCGCAACCGCACAAATTGAAATTGTGGGACAACAAATTGAAATAGCAAAAGATGCGCTTGCGCAAATTGTCGAAGCTCTGAGACAAAGCATTGAACGACAAAAAATGGGAACGGCAGAACCCTTTGAGGTTTTTCAGGCACAACAATTTTATCTTCAGGCACAATTGGATTATCTGCAAGCCGTTTCTGAATACAACAAATCGCAGTTTGCTTTAAAGGTTACGATGGGTGATATATTGTAGCTGAATAAAAACAAAAAAACCGCCTCAGGAAATCCTGAAGCGGCTTTTGTAAAATATAATAGGTTGATTTTTTTACAAACTATCGATGGCATTTAAGTCTGCGAATGCAACTTGCAAGCGAGCAATTAATGTTTCTTCACCTTTTCTTACCCAGTTACGTGGATCGTAGTATTTTTTGTTTGGCTTTTCTTCTCCTTCAGGATTACCAATTTGTCCTTGCAAATAATCGCGGTTTGCAGCTTCGAAAGCGCGAACGCCATCCCAATATGCCCACTGTGTATCAGTGTCAATATTCATTTTAATTACACCGTAACCAATTGCTTCACGGATTTCTTCTAAAGAAGAACCAGAACCACCGTGGAATACAAAGTTTACTGGTAAAGCATCAGATAAACCAAGTTTCTCAACAATATATTTTTGTGAGTTATCTAAAATTTTAGGAGTAAGTTTTACGTTACCTGGCTTGTAAACACCGTGTACATTACCAAAAGAAGCAGCAATTGTAAAGTTTGGAGAAACTTTGCTCAATTCTTCGTAAGCGTAACAAACTTCTTCTGGCTGAGTATAAAGTTTAGATGCATCAACATCGCTGTTGTCAACACCATCTTCTTCTCCACCGGTAATTCCCAATTCAATTTCAAGGGTCATACCCATTTTAGCCATTCTTTCTAAATATCTTTTGCTAATTTCGATGTTCTCTTCAATCGGCTCTTCAGAAAGGTCTAACATGTGTGAGCTAAACAATGGTTTTCCGGTTTCAGCAAAGTTTTTCTCACTTGCGTCTAACAAACCGTCAATCCATGGTAATAATTTTTTAGCAGCGTGGTCGGTGTGCAATACAACGCGAACACCGTAAGCTTCAGCTAAAGTATGAATGTGTTTTGCACCAGCAACAGCACCTAAAACACCAGCTTCGTGACCTTCTAATTTTAAACCTTTACCAGCGTTAAATACAGCTCCACCATTCGAGAACTGAATCATAACAGGAGCATTTGCTATTTTAGCAGCTTCCAAAATTGCGTTAACTGATGAAGAACCAACAACGTTTACTGCAGGAAGAGCAAATTTATTCTCTTTTGCAACTTCGAAGATAAATTGTAAGTCAGATCCAGTTACTACACCTGGCTTTACGTTTTCAGCTATTTTACCCATAATATTATTATTTATTTTGATATTTGTCTCAATGTCTTGTTCAGCGCGAAATTACGATTTCAACATTCGTGTAGCAAAAAACCGATGTTAACGAAGATTAATTTCTTTATTATTTAATATTTGCAGGCACAATTTAGGGTAAATGCGTGATTTTGAATTTGATAAAACTTCTATTAAGTAATAATGTTACACCTTAATTATAGATACCACATTAAAACTGACTTGGAAATATTTCTTTTTTATTTAGTTATGATTGAAAGTAAAAAGGTGTTAGTTTTGCGCAAAATTTAATTCTTTTTAGATGAATAACAATACCAGTTTACCCAAAGTTTTAGGTGTAGGAAATGCCTTAGTAGATGTAATTTCTGTTCTGAAGGACGATTCTGTTCTTGAAAAATTTGGATTGCCTCGTGGAAGTATGACATTGGTTGATACCGAACTTTCAGAAAAAATATACGATGCTACCTATTCCGAAAAAAGCGAATTAACTACCGGAGGTTCTGTTGCAAATACTATGCGTTCATTGGCTAGTTTGGGAGGAAATGGTGGATATTTGGGCAAAATAGGAGACGATAAATTGGGGAAACTATTTCAGCACGATTTTGAAAGAAAAGGAATTACGACTCATTTAATTAAAAGTGATATTGACACCGGAAGAGTAATGGGATTGGTTAGCCCCGACTCGGAACGTACAATGGCAACATATTTAGGTGCGGCGGCTGATTTACAACCCAAAGATTTTACTCCTCAATTATTCGAAGGATATGATTATCTCTACATGGAAGGTTATTTGGTGTTTAATCACGACTTAATTAAGGCCGGTGTAGAAATGGCAAAAGCAAAGGACTTAAAAGTTGCCATCGATTTGGCAAGTTTTAATGTGGTGGAAGCGAACCTGGAATTCCTAAAAGATTTAATTAAAAACTATGTAGACATTGTTTTTGCAAACGAAGAGGAGGCCAAAAGTTTTACCGGAAAAGAGCCGGAAGAGGCCTTGCATGAAATTGCAAAAGATTGTGAATTGACAATTGTAAAAGTTGGAAAAGACGGCTCATTCATAAAATATAAAAACAAGGTTGTAAAAGTTGGAACAATAAAAGCAAATGCTTTGGATACTACTGGTGCCGGAGATAGTTATGCCGCCGGATTCTTTTATGGTTTAACTAATGGCTATAATTTAGAAATCTGCGGGAAAATAGCAGCACTGGTTTCGGGGAAAGTTGTTGAAGTGATGGGTGCAAATTTACCCGATGAACAATGGGCTGAGATTAAAAAGGAAATTGTTAAAATTGTAGGATAAAACCTTCAGAACTAAAGAGAAAATCCCAAAAACAGACTTTACTGTTTTTGGGATTTTTATTTGTCCATCAAATATTCAACTAAAACAGACCGTTTATTTGAGCGTCTATTTTGTCGATAATAAAACGCAAATCTTCGGGTTTTGAGATAAAATCTAAATTATCGACATTAATAATTAAAAGTTTTCCCATTGTGTAGTTATTAGCCCAATCCTCGTAACGGTCATTCAGCTGTTTTAAATAGTCTAAACGGATTGAATTTTCATATTCGCGACCTCGCTTTTGAATCTGATCTACCAAGGTTGGAACCGATGCACGAAGATAAATCAACAAATCTGGCGGCTGAATTAAGCTCACCATTAAATCGAATAATTTTTTATAGTTGGTAAAATCGCGGGTGCTCATTAAACCCATACTATGCAAGTTGGGTGCAAAAATTTCTGCATCCTCATAAATTGTTCTATCCTGAATAATCGTCTTTTCCGATTTCCGAATATCCAGAATTTGTTGAAATCTGGAATTCAGAAAATAAATTTGAAGATTAAACGACCAACGTTGCATGTCGTTATAAAAATCGTTCAAATATGGATTTGTGTCAACGTCTTCGTAATGGGCTGTCCATTTATAATGTTTGGCAAGTAATTCACTAAGAGTAGTTTTACCCGCACCAATATTTCCTGCTACTGCAATGTGCATATCTTAAATTTAATTGAGAATCGAAAGTACAAAAAATTGATTTTATTCCGTCAACATGTTCATAAGTTCATCCAAATATTTTCGGTTATTGGCTAATCTTGGTATCTTATTTTGCCCGCCAATCTTGCCTCGCTTTTTCATCCATTTATAAAATGTTCCTTTGGGAGCCGAAACAACATGCGGTTTTTCAAGATTTAAATTTTTATGTCGTTTAGCTTCGTAATCGGAGTTTAAAGTCTTTAGCGAATTGTCGAGGATCTTTATAAAATGGTCTAAATCTTTTGGTGGAACTTCAAATTCAATAATCCACTGGTGCGCTCCTTTTTGGTTGGTGCTCATAAAAATCGGACCTGCGGTATATTCGTTTACTATTGCTTCGGAGTGGCTGCAGGCAATTTGCATGGCTTGTTCTGCGTTGTCGATTATCAACTCTTCGCCAAACGCATTTATAAAATGTTTTGTTCGCCCAGTAATTTTTATTTTGAAAGGGAATTTATTAGTAAACTTAACAGTATCACCAATAATATAGCGCCACAATCCGGCGTTGGTAGAAATTACAATGGCATAATTTTCATTGAGTTCGACTTCTCCTAAACTTAATACACTCGGATTTTCATTTTCCCATTCCGACATGGGAATAAATTCGTAGTAAATTCCATAATCCAACATTAGCAACATGTCGTCGCGATGCTGGTTATTCTGAATTCCAAAAAATCCTTCCGACGCATTGTAGGTCTCAACATAATGCATTTGTTCAGATGGAAAAAGATTCCGGTACTGTTCACGGTAGGGTTCAAAATTAACACCACCATGAACAAAAACTTCTATGTTTGGCCAAACCTCGAGGATATTTGATTTCCCTGTTTTTTCCAATACTTTTTTAAAAAGCACTAAATACCACGATGGAACTCCCGAAAACGAAGTTACATTTTGGTCGAGTGAGGTTTCAATTATTTTATCAATTTTCTCTTCAAACTCTTCAATTAGCGCAATTTCGGAGGTGGGTATTCGAATAAAATCAGTCCAAAAAGGAATGTTTTCTATCATAATTGCCGATAAATCGCCGTAATACGAATTGTTGCTGAAATTATTAATACGGTGGCTTCCACCCAAAGTCAGCGTTTTTCCTTTCAGTAGTTTTGTTTCAGGATGGTTTTTAATGTATTGAGCAAAAACATCTTTTGGACCCCGTAAATGGCAATCTTCTAACGACTCTTTTGTAACGGGAATAAACTTGCTTTTATCGCTCGTGGTTCCCGACGATTTGGCAAACCACTTTACCTCACCTGGCCAGAGCAAATCTTTTTCGCCTTCACGCAAACGGTCGACAAACGGTTTTATATCGTTGTATTGTTGCAAGGGAACCGCATTCTTAAAATCTTTTACCGATACGATTTTAGAATAATCATGACCTTTCCCCCATTGGGTTTCTGCCGCATTCTTTAGTAAATCTAAAAGCGTTTCATTTTGAATTTCAAGTGGATAATCGCGGTAATACTGAATTTGGTATGTCCGCTTAATATTTAACCATTTTATTACTGAATTTAGTAGAGGCATTGGCAATTTATATGTTAGGCTTGCCAAATTAATGAATAATTTGAATTATAATATCCTAAAGAGTAATTCGTTTGTTTTTGTAATTACTAATTGCTGGTAGTGTCTCAGACACAAAACAAAAATAATATTGGCAATAATCTTTTTTTAATTTAGTTGAATACCTACTTTTATGCATCGAAAAACTACTTAAGTTATGAACTACATTGATATTGTTCTCGGAATTTTGCTTGTACTTTCTGCAATTGGCGGATTTAGAAAAGGATTAGTTGTCGAATTGGCTTCGCTTGCAGCTTTAATTTTAGGTATTTGGGGGGCTGTTGAATTTTCTTATGTCACATCAGAATTTTTAGTTGAGAACTTTGATTGGAAATGGGATCACCTCAACATTGTTTCGTTTATAGTAACGTTTGTAGTTATCGTAATTTTGGTACACATAGTAGGAAGTACTGTTAACAAATTAGTTGAAACGGTGATGTTGGGTTTTGTAAATAAATTGGCAGGTTTGGTTTTTGGAATTCTGCGGGCAGCACTTATTTTAAGTATTATTTTGGTTGTATTCGACAAAATAGATGAAGACATGGAAATTCTCTCCAGCGAGACGAAAGCCGAATCGCGAATGTATGAACCCATTCGAAATTTAGCACCAACAATTTTCCCTTTTATTGATTTCTGGGACGACGAAAGCAATTCAGACAATGATGAACCTTGGTATAAAAAAGTGGTTTAAGAG
>JABMPI010000273.1 GCA_013203755.1 Bacteroidota bacterium | reverse complement strand
TACAGGAACATATTAATTTGGTTACCGGAATCAGAACCGGGAAAACGGTAAATGATGCCGAAGCTCAGGTAAATTCAACTTTGATGACAATTATGGGGAGAATTTCGGCGTACACAGGAAAAGATGTTTTATGGGATGAAATGCTAAATTCCGATTTGTATTTGGGGCCAAAAACGTATTTGTTTGGTCCGGTTCCCGAAATTCAAGAGAAAATTCCTCATGCCGGGATTGAGAATAAAGAAATTTGAGTTGAAGCTCAAAGTTTAAAGTAGAAAGTTTAAAATTTTACAAAATGAAATTAGTACTTATCAATATTAGTATTCTTCTGGCCATAACCCTTTTTTCAAAAAAAACGCAGGGTCAGGAATCCTTATTCAAGTTTGGAGAGGAAGTAGCGTTCGGGAAAATTACTTCAGGCAAAAAAGCTAAAGGGGAACAAATCCAATGGTTTCAAGTAAATACCAACGAGAATACATGGAAAGTAAAAGGCGAAGAATTAATCTGCTCTGGTCATCCAATTGGCGTTGTTCGTTCAGAGAAAAAATATACTGATTTTTTGATGCACGTTGAATGGAAACACATGGAAGCCGGAGGAAACTCGGGTACTTTTGTTTGGAGCGATGCCAATGCCAACGAGGAAAATCGATTACCCAACGGAGTTGAAGTACAAATGCTGGAGCTGGACTGGGTGAACATAAATACCCGCGATGGCAAAAAACCTCCTATTGCATACGTTCATGGCGAGCTTTTTGGTGTTGGCGGCGTAGAAACAATTCCTGATAATCCACGAGGCACAAGAAGTAAATCGATAGAAAATCGCTGCAAAGGGAAAGGAGAATGGAACACCTATGAAGTGGTTTGTGTAGATGGTACTATTAAACTTTCGGTGAATGGAAAGTTTGTAAATGGCATCAGTAAATCGTCGAAAAAAAGCGGCTACATCTGTCTGGAATCTGAAGGGGCAGAAATTCATTTCAGAAATTTTAAAGTAATTGAATTGCCTTAATCCGGGTTATACAATTTGACAAGGATTTTGAAGCTGTCAGTATTTTGGTACATATTTCTCATAATAAAGGAGTTGAGATAGACAAACGTGCATATGGCCAATGAGTAATACACAACTAATTACCTGGTGTCGAGTCAAACCTGTAACTTCAGAACGTCATGCTGTCCGTCAGCCGACGGATCAGCATCTCCCTACACAACATAAGATTCCGAAACGAGTTCGGAATGACGTATCGAAATTTGAAGCTTTACTTAACACCAGAATAAATACACTTAAATCAAATAAAGTCCATTAATCAGCAGACTCAACAATCGACATACTTACATCGTAGATATAATCGCCAATTTTCTCCGATTCCGAAAAGATATCTTTATATAAAGTTCCTATTCGATAGGAGTATTTGTCATTTTCAATGTCGCTCACATGCTCCTTCCGAAGTTTATTCCTCAACCTGTTAATTTTCTTTTCTAATACTTCTACAGCCATTTTATCAACATCGTAATGATGCTTATCTAAGTTTTCAATCATTAGATCCAACGCATTCTCTATCAATGAAAACATTTCGCGGATCTTCTTTTTCATCTCCGGAGTTAGTATTTCATGGTTATCGCGGGTACGGTACATCGCCCGGGCGATATTTAAACAAGAATCTCCAACACTTTCAATTTCATCTACAATACGAAGCATTGAACTAATTCTTCTTGAAGATTCCTTACTCAATTCACCTTCAGCAACCTTGGTAAGGTATTTGGCAATAGACATCTCCATCTCATCACTTTTATCCTCTCCCTGCTCAACTTTTTCAAACTGCTTCATAAATTTACGTTCGTTTAATTCGTCAAGCATATAGTCTAATCTACCGAACAGTTTTTTTGTTTGCTGAGCATATAAAATTATTGAGGTGTTTACTTAATTAATATTATATTTGCTTGAAATAATGATAGATATGGATATTTTCAATGGAGAGGAGCTCTTAAAATTCACTGAACGGTTCTCATCGGACGAGGTATGCC
>JABMPI010000272.1 GCA_013203755.1 Bacteroidota bacterium | reverse complement strand
GCTCAACAGGCAGCAGCAGAAAAAGCAGCAGCTGACAAGAAAACAAAAAAGAGTATTGAGGCAGCTCAAGACGGCAGTAACTTATTGCCGAAACAAAGGGAACGCCATTTGTTCCATGTTGAGCTAGACAAATCAGCATTCAGTCCGTCAACCGGGAAAAAACTATCACAAGCATTTGTTCAAATGTTTGGCGTGAAAGAGTTTTCGGAAAAAGAATTAGTACGGTTGGGATATACCGTAAAGGTTTTATGGAATCCAACTAAATACGTAAAATAATTTAAAAGGGTAAAAAAATTATGGCATTATCAGGTGAAGTTTTAAAAGCAGACGGTACACTTCAAGGGTTGAGTGATGAACAAATCTCAGCTATTGAAACGTTAAGCCAGAACGATGAAAACGTAGTAATCGGGAAGCGAATAGGAGAGTTACATGGCGAGTATGACAAAGATGTATTGGCCGTTGCAGGAGTTGAAAAGAATCAAGGAGAAAAATCGTATGATTACGTTAAGCGAGTTATTACGGATTTCAAAGGGAAAGCAAATTCGAGTACTGAGCTTAATTCTCAGATTGAAACATTACAGGGTGAAATTTCCACATACAAGGAGCAAATTGCATCCGGGAAAGGTAACGAAGTAATCGCGCAGCAATTAAAAGACGCGCAGTCGAAAGCAGCAACATTGCAAACTCAATGGGATGCAGACAAAGAAACGTGGAAGCAAAAAGAAACTGAGTTTCAAACCACAATGAGCACGTTTAAAATTAATTCAGAGTTTGACAAAGCGTTATCCGGTATTAAGTTCAAGGCTGAATATCCCGCAGACATTCAAAACGTCCTCGTAGAGTCAGCCAAAAGCAAAATACTCAATACACATACCCCGGACTGGATTGATGATGGTAAAGGCGGTAAAATGATGGCGTTTCGAGATGCTAAAGGGGAGATAGTAAGAAACCCGGAAAATAGACTCAATCCGATGAGCGCAGCCGAATTGATAAGCAACCAATTAAAAAACGTTATCGATTCAGGTAAAAAGCAAACTGGAGGAGGAGGCAAAGAGCCAGGTGGTGGTTCCGACAAAATCGAGTTGGTTGAATTAACGTCAGCAAAAACGCAAATTGAGGCTGACACAATCATTGTGAAGTATCTAATGCAAAACGGCTACACTCGTGGAACCGGAGCATTCGCAGAAAAACAGGCCGAAATCAGAAAAGACAACAGCATCGAGAAGTTAGACATGAGGTAAAAAGCATGAAAAGCTTGTCAGAATTCAAACCAAGAAAAGCCGGGATGCAGAATTCCCGGTTTTATTGCAAATAAATCAACCATTAATTTCTATATTTGTAATAATAAAAATGACAATACCGGACATATCCGGGTCACAACGTGCAAGGGTAACACGAAATCAAAAGAATTATTAATTTTTTAAAACTTGAAAAATGAGTTTAATTAACACAAGAATTCAAAATATCCGAGCAAAGGGTAATTTTGGTAAAAACGAATTAAGACCCTCGCAGTACGGAGCCTTGGATATGTTTATGCAGCAGTCGGACGAGGTTGGCGGTATTCTAACGCCTGAATTAAGAGCCGCGGCTGAAAAATCAATCGGAAGTACGTTACAAACGCCAGTATTTGACTTTGATTCTGGTATTACAATAGGTAACACCCGGAGCGTAACAATCGCAGACAGCGAGAACACATCTCAATTGGTAACAATAACATTTGCCACGTATTCATGGGGTTTCACTTCGGCTCCTGCTATGTTCATGAATAATGAGATTAGCATGCAGTCCGATTTTGAGCAAAAATTCAATAAGTATTTGTACAAATTTGGTGCAGTATTGGACACGGCAGCACTTACATTGCTTGCAGCTCAAAAAACTCAGGTGTTTACAGACCAATTGGATTACACAGTAACCGGGAACGTTATTCAAACTCCATGGAGTAAGCGCGAAAAAATTATCGGTGACATTAATCCGATGTTGGCAGCAAATGACCATTTCGGAGATATTCATTTACTTGGTAACGCAGGAGTAAATAGTGTAATACGCAACCTTGCGCAATCTGGTTTGTACAACGCTGAGAATAAGCAAATGCAGTACGATGATAAAATATTGCACTTTTCCAGTAGGTTGACTAATGGAGCCGGGGAGTATGGTAACATGTATGCTGTTCAAGGTGGGTCACTTGGAATATTAACCAGGTTCGAACGCGAGGCTTTGTTGAATACAGTATCGAGAGATGGTCATGAGTGGGGCATTGATACTTTGCCGTTGTTGAATTTCCCTATCGGAACATATTACTATGATTCAGTAGGTGATTTTAACGCAATTAACGGAGCAGCCTCGGCAGATTTAACAAGAGCCAGAAAAGAGCATTTCGGTTTTGCCGTTGATGTTGCTTTTGTTTCTGTTTACAACAGTTCTATTGCTACAATTGCAAACCCGATTATGAAAGCAACTATTCTGGACGCAACCGCAGCAGATACGTTGAATGTAAAAGTTGTGAATACTGTGGATGAACCTGTGTTCACTGATGAAATTCCAGCCGGGGTATAATTGAGAAAATAATTTTTAGTAAATAATTAAAAGGGAAAGGCGAGATTGCCCTTCCCTTTTTTTGTTAAATAAAATCAATATGTATAGACCAACTGATTTAAGCGCGGGGTTGTTAAATGTATTAGGATGGAGACAGTATTTTGATACGTCTGAATTTTCAATCGCAGATAGTTTGACCGTTAGTGAATTCGGCCAGTATTTTCAGGACATTCACGCTCTGTTAACTCTCGATAATGTCAAGGCAATTGCGCCAGACTTTAAAAGAATAACACTTGCAGCATGGGATGAGACGGCTCAATATCGTGTCGGTGACAGAGTTAGTTTTTTAACCAAAGATTATAGGGTTAAAATTGATAATCTAAATAAGCAGCCAGACATTAACCCTAATGATTGGGAGTTATTCGATTCGTTTAGTGAATGGTTGGAGCAGAAAACAAAGGCATCCATATTAAAAGCGGTGCAAAACTTTTGGAGCCAGAATATTACTGAGAATACTGCAAAAAATATCCTTGAAAGCAAAACGTTATTCGATGGAGCCGGGAGGTTGACAGATACAATCGCAGCAGATGAGAACCTAGTCGGGTTTGAGTTGGTTTGTGCCAGAGCAAAAGGAGTGACGGTACGAATTGATAAAATCGGGTTGCAGTTCAAAGGAACCGGAACGTTTAATCTGTATTTAATGCATTCAAGCCAAAAGGAACCAATTAAAACAATACCGATTACAATAACAAACGACAACGGCATGCAGTGGTTCACTCAGGATGAGTTGTACCTACCTTATTTGAGCGATTCGGTTGATGCGGGTGGTAGTTGGTATTTGGTTTATGATAAGGCTAATATCCCGGTTGAATTACTTGCAGTAAACAAGAGCAAGGATTGGAGTAAAGAGCCGTGTTCTGGTTGTAATCAATCGGAAGCAACAGCATTTGCATCATGGAGCAGATATTTAGAAGTTCATCCGTTCAAAGTGCCAGGCGGTGAATTCATAACCGGGGAGATGTGGGATGTAGTGGATAATTTATACACGTATTCAACGAATTACGGCATTAACTTACAAATCACAATTGAGTGCGATATTACGGACGTATTAATCGAACAAAGAAAGTCGTTACAAAATGTAATCGGGTTACAATTAGCAGCCGATATGATTCGTGAATTCGCGTACAATCCGAATTATAAAATAGGACGGCAGCAGCAAAATTTCTCCAGACTTGAATTGTTGTATGAATTGGACGGTGACAGCCGGGGCATGAAAAGAAGCGGTATTTTGTGGGAGTTAACTAAGGCCATGAAAGCAATATCGTTGGACATGAAAGGCGTGTCTCGTATTTGTTTTCCTTGCAGTAATGGAGGCATCAAATATCGAACAGCATGATAATTGATAACCTCATAAGTGGATTAAAAACGTTTGAGGCGGGGTTGAATGGATATATAAGTGAAGTAATCCGACAAAACGAAACCTTAATTATTGAATTGAATTCAGAAGAGCAGTTGTATGAGAAAGGTATAACGCGAGACGGTGTAAGCATTGATAGTTACGCTCCATATTCTGAGGTTACAATTGAAATCAAGCAAGCAAAAGGACAGCCAACTGGACGGGTTACGCTCCGGGATGAGGGAGATTTCGAAAAGTCGTTTTTTATTGACATTAAAGAGGATTCATTCGAGATAAAAGCGAGTGACGGGAAAACAGAAATGTTAACCATGAGTTACGGCAGTGAAATTTTAGGTTTGACAGATGAAAATTTAATTGAACTGGTTAGGGTTTATATCCTGCCAGTTTTACTCAAAAAATTAAGAGAGATATGAGTTTGAGAAAAATTCCAACGGTTCCAATAAATGACAGCCCGGTTTTTATCGATAAAGCAATAGGGCAAATGCAAACGATATTAAAAGCGAGTTTGTCGTGGCTCGATTACTCGTTTGGTAGAGCGCAAAAATTAGTGACAACCAAGGACAACCAAAACTATTTTTATCCGGGCGTACATTATGGTTATGGAGATTACGTGAATGTATTACCAGACCAAGAGCTAGGCAATTTCAGTTTTTTTATCGTAGAGGACCCGCAGCCAATTGAGTACAACGCACGTTCTTTTAATATTGCAAAATTGAAGTATTCTCTAATTGTGTGGGTTAACCTAGATAAAATATTTGTCGGTGTAAAAGACAGAAATTCAGAAGAAATAAAATTGCAGATAATGGAGCTCATTACGAGAACCGCGTTTTTAAATTATGGTAGATTTACAATCGAAAATATTTATGAGCAGTCTGAGAATATTTATAAAGGTTATTCATTAAAAGAAATTGACAGCCAGTATTTAATGCAGCCGTTTTATGGTTTTAGATTCGAGGGGCAATTAACATTACAAGAGGAATGTGTTATATAGAAAAAATATTGTTAGTGGCTTTATTCTCATCGTTTTTGATTTCATTAATGATGAAGTGGAGAGTGGTAGAATGGTTTCAGGTATATGGAAACCGGTTTATATCGAAATTATTTAGCTGCAATATGTGCCTGTCATTCTGGACGGGCTTTGTTGTTTCTGTTTTATACGCTATTTTCACCAAAGATTATTTAAGTTTATTAATTCCGGTGTTTTCGACACCGATAACAAGAAAATTATTATGAAAAAAGAGAGCATAGGCGGTCATGTAGTGCAGATTTATGATTCAATCGATGAGCTGCCGATTAAAAGGTTTCACAAATACAACAAGTTTTTATTAGTCGATAGTGGCATTGGTAGCGATATTAACGACCTCAATCAAAAAATATCTATAATCATAAGGCACGTAAACAATAAGAGCGAACACGCAATAACAGAGCTTGAAAACATGAGGCAATCTTTGTACCTAGTTTCGAGTGAAATCAATCCGAGCTATTTAGCTTTTTCGTGTTTAGTTTATTCCATAGACGGGCAGATATTAAAAGATATTTCCGATGATGGTTTAAGGCGAGTTTTAGAAAGGCTGAATAATACAAAGGTTGGTTGGTTAAATGGGTTCTTGGAATCCATCAAAAAAAAAATTACAGAGGAGTTAAATCTTTATTTTCCCGGAAGATTTGACAGCATCGCAGAAAAGGAGTATTACGATAAGCTCCGGGAGAGGGTTCTTTTAATGTTGGATTCGATAATTAACGAAACTGAAAACGAGGAAAAAATAAGGCAAATAGATAATTTTCTTTTAACGCTTGCAAAACCTCATTTGTTTTCTGGTAAGGAAAGCGCAGAAATAAAGTTCGAAAAGGAATTCGATGAGATGTGTTTGTTTTTAACGCATAAATTGAATGTTAACCCGGACGAAATGAACGTGCTGCAATTTTATAATTCATTCGAATACTTACAAAAGAGCATGAAGCAAAATAAGCAGAAATAAGGGGCTTTCTGCAATAGCAAACAAAACATATATCTCTAAAGAGAAAGTTCGATACAGTTTAAATCAGTATTAAATAACTAGGCATAAAATGACAGACAATCCAGTAACATACAGCAGTCTGATAAAGCCGGACAGCAGCATAAAAGATGCTATAAAACAGCTTGAAGATTTAAAAAAGGTTTATCAGGATATGGTAACGGTTGTTAAAGATGATGCAGTAAAATTAAAAGCATCGTTAGAGAAAGTTAATTCAGCAACCACGGAAGGGCGCGAGAAAACAAAACAGGCCGTAACTGAAACCGATAAGCTATCAAAAGCAAACGAACAACTCAGGCAGTCGCAGAGTAATTCAGGAATTGAATTGACTAAATTAAAGAAAATTCAAGCAGACCAAAACAAACTGACTAAGCTAGAAATCCAACTAAACAAATCGAAAGAGGGATCTTACGATAAGTTGTCGGCTCAATATTCATTGAATAAAATCAAGCTGAATAAAATGTCAGCAGCGGAAAGAGCGACAACCAAATCCGGGAAAGAGCTAGAGCAAAGCACAAAAGACATTTACGATGAGATGAAGAGCTTGCAGGAAGCCACAGGCAAGCATACCTTAAGTGTTGGTGATTATAAAAAAGGTTGGAAGGAAACACGGGAGGAGATGGAGGAAATGCCAGGAGCTGCCGGAGTCGTAGTGGGTGGATTTAAAAGCATGAGTGCAGCAGCAAAAAAACTACTAGCAAATCCAGTCATATTAACGATAGTTGGAATAGTTGCAGCATTAACGGCTCTATTTGCGTTGTTTAAGCAAACCAAGAGAGGCTCTGCTTTACTGGCAAAAGGAGCTACTGTATTAAAGGGCGTATTTTCTGCACTGATAGGGATTGTTGACGGCTTGGTTGATATACTCGTTGCAATATTCGAGGACCCTCAGAAAGCAATGAAGAGTTTTTGGGAATCATTAAAGAAAAATATAGTTAATCGTTTCCTTGGATTGATAGAGTTAGGTGGAGCTGTTGGTAAAATGTTTAAGGCTCTTTGGAGTAGAGACATGAAAGGTCTGAAAAATGCAGCCAATGAGGCAGGAGGCGCATTAATCGAAATGGGTACAGGTTTAGATGTTGAGCAGCAAAAAGCATTCAAAGAAGCCCTCAGTAATACTACTCAGGAGATATTGACTCAGGCAGCAGCATTTGTAAAACTTGAAGAATCAAGGTCATCATTAAGGAGGGCTAATAGAGAGCTTGAAAAATCAGTGGCAGATTTAATGAATAAGGAGGAGTTATTTAGAGCAATTGCAAATGATGCCACTAAATCGTTTAAAGAGCGTGAAGATGCGGCAGTTGCAGCCTCAAAAAAAACCATACAAAGGTCTGATATTCAGAAACAAATTGCAAGGGCTAATTTAAAGTTAATTAATGAGGAACTTAAGTTAAGGCAAAAGAGTGGTGAAGAAGTTGAGGATTTATTAGATAGGCAATTAGAGGCTTATAAAGCGTTAAGAGATGAAGAGCGTAAGGCTCTTATGGCTACGGCTGATAACCAGAAAAGAGACTCGAAGTTGAAGCAGGATAGATTGGAGAAAGATTTGGATATCCTTATAGATGGTTTCGATAACCAGAAAACAATAAATGAGAGAATTATAGCAGACGAAACAGTATCGTTTAAAAAAAGGAAAAAACTTCTGGATGAGACTAAGAACCTATTTGAGGGGACATTCAGCAAACAGATAGAAACCATCCAGAAATTTACAGGCATTCAGGTCGATGCGACTGATTTAATTAGCGAAACTGATGCTGTGGCATTAAATCAAAAGATTAGGGGACTTGGTTTGTCTGAAATTATTGAGGGTCGGTTATTGGAAATTATAAGGGAGCGTAGAACCATGACTCAGGATTTGGCAGATGCAGAGAAAGATTTAACCGAGAAAAAAACAGCAGCAGACCAAAAGGCTCTTGACAATGCAGAAAAACTAAATAAAAAAGTTTACGATGATGCGCTATTGGGGTTTGACCAACAGTTCGATTTGAAACAAAGTGAAATTGATTTGTTGATTGAGACAGAGAAAACAAAAACCAAATTAAGATTAAAGGCTGAGCGTGATAGGTTAAACGAAGTACTCAAAATAAATGAGGGTGCAAATAAGCAGTTATCGGCTGAGCAAATTCAGACCTTAAAAAATCAAATTGCTGCAATTGACGCAGAAATAAAAAAGCCAAAAGCAGGAACCGATAAGGACTTGTATGAGCTGGCAGGAATAAATTTAAGTGATGAAAAAAAGGAAGCAATAAACACAAGTACTCAATTCGCAATCGGTCAGGTCAATGATTTTCTTCAAGCGAAGATTAACGCGGCAAATCTTGCTGTTGGCGCAGCAGACAGGGAAGTGTCAGCAAGCCAATCAAAGCTAGATAATGAGCTAGCAGCAAGAAACGCGGGATATTCAAGCGACGTTGCAATGGCTCGTAAGGAACTGGCTCTCTCCGAGAAAACGCAGGAGAAAGCACTCAAAGAACAAGCAAAGGCACAAAAGGCTCAGGCATTAATTCAATCATTGGAGCAAGTCGGCAGCTTAGTTACAGCATCGGCCAAAATTTGGGGTCAACTTGGTTTCCCGTGGGCTATTCCTGCACTCGGTGTTATGTGGGGTTCGTTTGCACTATCAAAAGTAAAAGCAAATAAACTGACTAAAAAGAAATACGCAAAAGGTGGTTTGGAGATTTTAGAGGGCGGCTCTCATGCATCCGGGAATGATATTCCCATCGGAACAACCAAGGACGGTAAAACGAGAACGGCAGAGGGCAGCGAGGCCATGGCTATCATAAACAAAAAGAACACCCGGAAATACAGGTCGTTGTTACCTCAGATAGTAAAGTCGCTAAATAAAGGTGAGTTTGAAAAAACGTTTATGAATTCGTACGGTATGGATGGTATGAATATCGCGGTTTCGTCCGGGCAAGATTTAAAGGCTCTCGAGAGTGACGTTAGCCAAATCAGGAAACAAGGCGAGCGAAGATATTACACCGATGGAAAAGGGCAGATTGTTGAAGTGTATAAAAATTTAAAAAGGGTTTACAATGCTAATTAAATATAGATTCTCAATAAATGGTTACTATGTAAAACCCATCTGGAAAGATGATACTAGTAAGGATTATGAGCTAGAATCAGGTCAAAGATTTTACCGGGCAAAATTGTCCGGTAAACTTGTTTTTATTCGTGATGATTACGATTGGTTGCAGGCACAGGCGTTTGATACTGAATTTGTGTTACTCATCGAGCAATATGTGAATTCGGTATGGAGCAATTATTGGCAGGGTGTATTTTGGAAAACAGATGGAGATTGGGATTCTGACAACAAAATGGTCGATGTTAGTTTAGATGCAATGGATGTTTACAACATCGTACTGGCAGGATTGGAAAAAGAATATAATCTCATGAAGTTGGTTCCCGGGAATGTTGAAGTAGAGATATTAAAAAGGTCAATGATTCAGGTTTATATTCCGGGCGAATCTGTTATCGCTTGCTTCTTCTCCGGTAATACATGGGAGGAGGACGTAGTAATCGAGGAATCAGATACAGCGATATTAATAAGCACGTACTTTTTTTCGCTTGCTGATACGTTGCATAAAATATCAGTTTCAGGAACTGGAACCCCTGCAATTTGCGTGGGAGAATATACGGGAGAAAGTTTAACGACTTGGTATAATAAAGATGCATCGTACGCAATTGTGTTTACGTCAACCAATAGTTATAATGTTACGGTTTCATCTCATGGGAAAACGAGCGCAGATATTGGAAGTGTTTGGAGTAACAGCGGGAATTATTGGCAGCTCGTGCAGATAATCGATACTACGACACTCAGGTTTGTTCAATATTACCACTCGAATACACTCTCATCGAACGGAGGGGATACGCTCGTACACGTTAGATTAGCGAGCAATACGTCAACGATAAGCTATCTAAATTATCATACAATTGTAGCGAAGAAAATATTTGCATTAAAAAAGGTTTCGGATGGAGTTATTTATTTCAGTTCAAAAAATGATTATTCAGCGTTAATTGATGGAAGTATTATTTTTCTAGCTGACAATGGAGTTGGAACGTTGGGCGGTGAAAAATTATCAATCGAGGTTTATTCAAGATTAGTATGTGATGTTAATAAGGTTTTGGGGCTTGCTACGAATGATATTCCAACAGATGATTTAGTAGCAAAAAATCGTAACTATAAAAAAGTTATCGGTTATGCCATTGATAGTACACTGATTTCATCAAGAACTCAGGTAGCCCCAACAGTGTACGGTTTAGCGGATAGTGGCGAGTATTTTATTGAGCCGTATTATTTAGGAATAGGAAAGGTTTGGCCTGTGGCTCGTAGCTTGTGGGGCAATAGCTCCATTTGGTTTGAGCATACATTTTACGAGGAATTAGTAGAGGAGGCTTCCAGAAGAGTTTATATATTAAAAAATGCTTCAATGATTTTCGAGGTTATTCGTGTTTTATTGGCTGAGATTGATGTTACAATTTCGCATGATGGTACGAGTGATTATTCTCAATTTCTGTATGGTGCATCAAACCCGATAACCGGAAATGTTTTTCGGGTAATGATTACACAAAAATCAAATATAACGTCCGGGGAATTTAGTCAACCCGCGCAAAAGGCTCCAATAACTTTGCAGAATGTAATGGATATGCTGAGAGATACGTTTCAATTGTATTGGTATATCGAGGCAGGAAAATTTAAAATCGAGCATATTAGTTTTTTCAAAAATGGTAGGAGTTATTCCGTAGCTCCGGGATATACGGCAGATTTAACTTTAATTAAGCAGCCGAAAAATCAAAAATTGTGGGCGTTAGAATCTAGTAAGTGGAGTTACAGCAAGCAGGAATTACCAGAGCGGTTGCAATTTAATTGGATGGATGATGTAACCCAGGCGTTTGATGGTTTCCCGATTGAGATAAATTCAAAGTTTGTGCAGCCCGGAAAAATCGATGAGATTAATGTAGCGCAATTTACGCCTGACATTGATTATATGCTTTTAAATCCGTTGGCAATCAATCAGGATGGTTTTGCATTAATGGCAGGAGTTTTTGACAATACAAATTTATTCGACATTTTAGACCCTGACTACATTACTGAAAATAGGATAAATCACGAGACAGGCACAGTTGTTCCGAATGCAACATTTTGTGCATCTGGATATATTCCTGTATTGGGAAATAGCTCTTATTATACGACTTTTCTTCGGTTTATAGCTTGGTATGATTCAAGCAAGGTGTATATTTCAGGAGAAACAAGCGATGGAAGTCCGGGAGCAATTATAGCCCCTTCCAACGCAGAATATATAAGATGTACGACTGAAAATCCACCGGGTACATTTAGTATATTCAAGGGTAAAGATTCGAATGGTGTATTGAAATTGCCACTAATTGACAGGACAATTGACGGGGCAAGTTTAACGCTGCAAAATGGGTATTGCAGTTGGATTTATTTACATCCAAATTATTGGCCGTATAATTTACCTAGTGATAATGTTCAGATAAATGATGCTGCCGGAATTGTTTACGGAATAATGAGAGGTAAAAAGCAAGATGTAAGTTATCCGAGCCGAGAGGATCCAAATCCAATGGAGCTTGTTAAAACTTCGTTAGGAGATGGGGAGTTCGAAAAGTTAAGTGTAAATTTGTCAACCAGAATGAATAAAATAACTTTGAAGTATGATACCGAATAATAATTTAAGCCCGTTGCCGTTTTACACGGATTTGAGCAAGCAAAACCACCGCAAGGATTATGCATTTGGTGAAATATTTTGTTTAGCAACTCCCGACAGAAAAATATTGCCGTTTCAAATTATCAGGACGCATAGAACAAACGCGATAACCTCGGCATTGTTAAAAAATATGAGTGGGGTTACGATTCTCAGTATAATTACAGAAATGAACGCAACCGGGTTGGTCGTTAATCAATACACGGCAGACGGTTATGATGTTATTGTTTATCCGGGAATCCTGCCAATGGCAATAACAACGCCAGAGGGTCAATATTACTTACAGCTCAGTGATGGTGTAGAGACTTGGTACTCGGACGTATTTACAATAATTCGTACGTTAGATAACTTTCTAAAGATTGAGTACTATGATAGTGAAAGTTTGGCATTTCAAGGCGGTCGGGTTGATTTTACAAACCTATTTAAGTTTCATATTTATCTAAATACGCAATTAGGTAGGCCAGAGTATCCATTCGAGGAGCAAGTAGAAAATCGGGGCGGTTATACGTTTGCAGAAATACAGACAAGCGAGAAAACATTCAAATTTAATTTTGTCGCGCCAGAGTATTTACTAGATGCGATGAGGTTAATTCGCATGATGGATTTTGTGACAGTAACAAATAAGGCAGACGAGTACAGCGTAGATACTTTTTTGATAACTCCAAAATGGGAAGCCGGGGGATATTTAGCAAGTGTTGAGGCAGAATTCCAATGCGATACCGTAATAAAGAAAACCGGCAAAGGAATTCTAGGTTATACAAATGGAGATTACAATGATGATTTAAATAATGACTTTTTAAATTCGTAAATTATGGCATGGAGTACATTAAAGGCAGCGATTGATGCAATAGTAAAAGCAAACGGGCTGCAAGAAATAACAGGAACAAATCTAAATCAGGTATTAGATTCTATTATTGACAATTTGGGTCAAAATGCAATGTTTAATGGTATTGCAACGCCAGTAACAGTCCCCGGAAGTCCAGACGGTTCAGTGTTTTATTTAGCGTCAGAGGTTGGAGTTTATTCAAATTTTTCGTCACTAGAAATAACAAAACTAGGATTATATGTACTGTCAAATGTTACGGGGGCGTGGGCTATAACTGAGATTGTTGATTTAAACATTAAATCATTTACGCTTGATGAGAATGATGTAATTAATTACAGTAGAAGTGTATATATTGATGGAAGTTACATAAATCCGTCAGGAGTTGAGGTTGTAAATCCTGATTGGTCAGCTACTGATTTTATACCATTGATTAGTAGTAATCTATTTTGGAAAAGTTATGGATATGTAAATTCGGCTGTAATGACTGCTGCTTTTTATGATTCAGGATATAACTTTTTAGGGGTTATTCCACAAGCCGATAATGTTGCAGGGTTTTATGCGCCATTACCAAGCAATGTTGCATTTGTTCGTCTTAGTGGTAATAAATCGACACCGTATAATTTTATAATTGGTGGTTCCTTGGAAATAAGAAAACAAGTATATGATATTTCCGAAAGATTAATTG
>JABMPI010000271.1 GCA_013203755.1 Bacteroidota bacterium | reverse complement strand
TAACCATTAAAGAAAATATGAATGTTGGTGTCGAACAGCAATCGGATGTAGAGGATCTGAAAATTCGCGAATGCGATAACCCAAAACTGGTTCAGTTCTTTATGAAAGCTTATTTTGGAGCTGGTTTCGAAACCATCCAAAAAGAGTATATGTGTTCTGTTAAATATTCACTCGTTTAAAATCTGAATTATGTCCGGAATATTTGAATCATTAGCCTGGGCGGATGGCAAAATAAATCCTTCAGGTATTAAAAACGAAATCTTTTTTGCTCCGAAATCCGACATTAAAACTTTTCCACCGTTTAATGCTGCACCTGCCAACGCAGACGAAAATGTAGCTTTTAACGGCGATTACGAAATGCAAGTAGGGAAAACTTTCCAACGCTTGTATTCTACGCAGGGAAAAGGAAAAGTTGACTGGGAAAGTATTGGCGAAAAAGATTGCAAAATGTTCATGAATAAGGGAATGTTTAAATTTCCTGACCTGAACAATGCCGCCAAAAGTTTGGCAAAAAGTTGTGTAAATGCCAACATGGTATTTATAGTTCCACTGCCTCACGAAACCGAAAAACGTTACGTGGTTTTGGGAGACGACTATTGGGACACAACTGTAAACGTAAAAGGCGACAGTGGCGATGCTCCGGGATCCGACAAAGGAACTACCGTAGAGGTAGAAGCTCCGAGCACAACTCCACTACCAAACTACACGGGCATTCTTGTATTGCCCGATGGATCTCTCGACTGTGCAACAGGTGTATTTACTCCTACAGTATAATAATTTGATTTTGTTGGTACACAAGCCCTGCTCCGGAATTTGGGGCAGGGCTTTTTAATTAAAAAACATGGATAAAAGAACGATGCAATATAAGGAATCGGAAAAATGCCGGGAAGAAATACAAGCCTGGTTAAATACCGAAGAACAGGATTTTGATGAAGGCTACGAACTGTTTGTACGTTACAGCCACAACCGGGCACTGGCATTACAACTGGCTCGCATTCGCCGGCAATCGAAACTGGTTTACGAGCTGGGGAAAATAGTGAAACAGGCATTTATAAAAGAGTCGAGGGTATTCCCCGTACGAAAAGTAATAAAGGCAGTTAACCGGCACCAGGAACACGTAAATGCTGAAACTCAAATTGAAGAGACCGGCAAACGATTGGTAGTAATTGACGAACGTGTGAAGTACGAAGATCTTCCGGAAGAGATGAAAAAGTTGTACGACGAAAATAAAGAATCGTACAAATTAATGCGTGTCGTTCACGAAAAAATGAAGCTGGCCACAAAAGATGGTGAGCGTGCTGATTTTAGAACTGAACTGGTACGGTTTGATGATCTGATTGCCGGGAACTGGGAAACTCTGGACAAATGGGCAGCCGCTAAAGAAGAATTCGAAAAGCAACGTTTAATCGAAATTGAAGGTGGTGGATCCTTCGACTCCGCTCAGGATGACGAAACCGATTCTACTGAAGAAATTGTTTCTGAAGAAAAGCCGGAAGAGGGAAAACCTCAAGTGGATTCCATCGATACAACGCAGGTTACCAAAGATGTAAATGCGGCCCGGAGTTATCTCTCCAGGAACGTAAAAAAAGTGGCAGGGCTGGAGGGAAAAAAGCAAGAAGATTTACTGAAGAAACTAACCGAACGTGTGGCAATTTTGCAGCAACACAATGCCGAAATTAAAAAATCTACCCGGGAAGAACTGGTAAAATTAGGTTTGTTGAATGAAGATAACGGAAACGACTAACGGTTTTGGTTTGTACCTGAATAAGGAGGTGCAATCGCATACTGTTTTTGATTATTTACTCGACCAATGCAACGGAGCTGACAAAATGATTGTCAGCTCTTTTGCTATTACAGAAGCTTATGTGCGCAGGATTATCCGCAACCGGCAGCGCATTGAGGATCTCACCCTTTTTCTCGATTTTACAATTGCCAGCCGCAATCCCAGGGGAACAAATTATGCAGCACACAATGTAGACCGGCTTTATCTTACAAACAACCACAGCAAATTTATTTATATCTCCCGATCCGGGGTGGAGTACTTGTCGATCATGAGTAACAATGCAACGAATAATCACCGGTACGAATCCGGGATCATCCTTTCCGATTCGGTTTTTATTGCCGAATTTTTGGCACAAATTGAGGCTATGAAACTGAATTGCGTGTTGTATGGAAGTTAGCAAAGAAATACTGGACCAGGTAAAAGAAAAGGCCGGCCTGTTTTTTACAGTCGACGAAATTGCTTTAATGCTCGACCTCGATGTGGTGCAGTTCCGCCGTGAGATCCGCGGCAAAAAATCGCCACTGGCAAAAGCCTACCTCAAAGGCAAACTCGAAAGTATGTCCGAAATACGCAAACTAACCGTTGAATTCGCCAAAAAAGGAAGCCCGCAAGCTGAAGGATTTGTTCGGGAATATCTGGAGAAAATGGAGGGGTGTGAGTGATGTAAAAGTAATGTAAAAATTATGTAAGAGTAATGTAAAAGTATTGTGAAAGTATTATTTTTGTTTTACTATTGTAATCTATTTCAACAAAAATATACGTCTAAAATCAAACATTTCTATTTAAATTGTAGTAAAAAAGATAGTAATGCAATCAAAAATGCAAGGTAAAAAAGCAACAGGATCAATATCCTTTGGGCATCATAGGTTTAATGTGTCTTTGGATCTTATAAGTTTTCAAGAAAACGATACAACAATAATGTATTGCCCACCTTTGGAAGTATATGGCTATGGATCCGACGAGAAGGAAGCTCAAGAGTCATTCGAAACTTCGTTAGCTGAATTCTTACGCTATTGCACAAATAAAAATACTTTAAGGCTGGAACTAAAAAGACTTGGTTGGCAATTGAAAAAGAGCAAAACTAAGCCAATGATTCCACCATCGATTACCGAACTGCTTTCTACAAACGAAAATTTAAGCAGAATTTACAACAATTTCGATTTTAGAAAAACTACAACAAGTGTGTCTATTCCTGCTGCTTAATGACGCAGTCTTTAAAAAATATCCCATTAAAAGATTTTCGGAATTTTCTTGAATTTAAAGGATTAAAGTGCATTAGAACTAAAGGCGGACACGAGATGTGGAGCTGTACCTCGTTATTACGCCCAATTACTTTACAATCACATATTTCTCCAATTCCTGAATTTATTATTCGAAATAATTTAAGAACACTCGGTTCAAACAGAAGCGAATTGCTTGACTTCCTAAACGGAGTGCCAGGTAAAAAATAAACTTCCCTCCCAAAAACCTAATTTCTTTTTCGTACCTTAGCATCGCTTAACATTTTTAAAATATCATAGGGGTCAGTGATGACCCACGCCGTACTTTCGGACGTGGATTTTTTATGTCCGCTTGTTGCATTGGTAAATAATTTATCAAAATATTGCGGCGTACCTTCCGTGCCGGATTTGTAATGGATTTGGCAAACCCTATGTTATTCATGGTGTTAAGCAGCGGGTAAGGTGCGCCGCTCTTTTCTGCACCCATGATTAATGCTTAACATCATGAGTAAAATTCAAACCGCAGTAATCACTGCACAAACGTTAGCCGAGCTAACGGGCGAACTCAATATTGAGG
>JABMPI010000270.1 GCA_013203755.1 Bacteroidota bacterium | reverse complement strand
TGAACAGCACCGGCAAAAATACATCCGAACACAATCCAGATAAATGCAACCGGCCCCCATAATGCTCCGGCAATTGCACCAAAAATTGGTCCCAACCCGGCAAAATTTAAGAACTGAATCAAAAATATCTTTCCCCTTTTTAAAGGAACAAAATCTACCCCATCCTGGCATGTATAGGCAGGTGTCGTCCTGTTTGGGTCAGCCCCAAACTGCCTTTCTATAAAACTTCCGTAAATAAAATAAGCTGCTATTAATACGGCAATTGAGATAATAAATGTAATCATTTTGTCCAGTTCAAATTTTTAAATATCCATTGAATCGTAATTTATTCAACGCTCTGTTCATTTTAAAAAGAAGAGTTGATATTATTGGTTTTTGGGTATTTAAACATAGATTAGAATAATTTTGACCTGTGCCTAATAACACATAAAAATATAAAAAATCTTCTACAACTACTTATAAGTTAGCCAAGCTGTCGCCTGGCAGTTATTATCAGCCACAAAACGAATCCAACGAGCCTGAAAATTTTCTGAAAATTCATGTCTAAATATTTCTCCAGCTTTAACCGTAACTTCTTTGTATAACATCCACGGACCGTGACCAATGGGTTCAACTTCGATTTCGAAAGTTACAGGTTCGTTTGATTCGTGAGATATTTCCAGTGTTTTATTGTCATAATATCCAATCAAATAGGCATCGGAAGGAACTCCTGCTTTAACTACTGTATTTTTCCAGGGACCTCCGTGTCCGATTGGTTTACCCATTTCCCAAAGGTCGTCGATTGCTCCAACCCAAACAGCTGCTTTACCATCTTCTGAACGAACGATGTGTTCACCTGCTTTTGCTTTCGGATTTAATCCTGTCATTACCAACATTCCCCTATAAGATGCGTAATCATGAATTCGAAAATCGTGCGAAGCCACAGGTCTTATTTTAGCAAAACCATCGGCGTTTTCAGCAGGTAATTCATAAAAAATACCAGAGCAATTTAATAGGTCGCGTTCGGTTGCCACTTCACGACAAATACGCAATTGACCCTGGTCTGTTAATTTTTCGTAAGCTGTATTTCCAAGTGGCAATCGCCATCTACGATTTTTGTCATCAACAATTAATACTGATGATTCTTCAATTTCAATAACATTTTCAGGGATGGCAAATTTTTCTTTTATGAATGAGTTGGTTGCTGCGTCATCCTTTGGAACCAGATTCAGTGCAGCATCCAATTCATAATAACCGGTTTCAGTTACTAATCCATTTTCAAAATTCATTGCTAAAATTCCAAGTGCACGACGATCGTCTCCTAATCCATACATCAATCCGCCAATTGAGTTTGCTTCGTCAACCGCTGCTAAACCTTTAAATAGGTTTGCAGAAGCTGTTTGCCGATTATCCACATCTGTATAATTGAAACTAATTGTTGCGGTTGTATTTGATTTAGCAATTGCACGAATCCATTCACCTGAATCTTCTGAACTAAAATCAACTTGTTTTGATTTTCCAGGTTTTATGGTGACTGATTTTAATTCATTCCAATTTTGATTTCCTGCCTTATCTACTTCAAAAACAAATTCTACAGAAGTTGCTCCATCATTTTGAATCCATGCGGTACGTAAGGGCCAACCCGCAAATAAAAATGGTTCTGAAGGTTTATTGGCAGCCACTTCTTCATTTAACCAAACCGAACCCGATGCGGTATTTGGACCCAGTTGATCTGGTTTTTCAAAAGAGGTAAACCAAAGATTAGAGTTAGATTGTCCAGGACCTTCAATATTTCCTTTTTGTTTCCTTTTATTTAGAAATTCTTTTTGAGCAGAATCGTCGCAACCAAAAACTAATTGATCATTCCAACGGGTATAATCACCAATAACTTTCAAATAAGCTGAACGCGGACGAACACCAGCGCTGTTTGCCGCGGTAAAAGTTCCTGGAAAACGCCAGAACATTCCGTGCATGGTCATTAAATAATCGGGGGTTTCTTTTGTGCCAACATCACGAATACGAGGCCATTCAGTATTCCAACCGTGCGCACCGTCGTAACTATGACTGGCTTTTGGTAGGCGGAAAAAATCCCAGTCTGTTTCTGCATTACGAACACCCAAAAGTACTGATTTATGATCCCAACCAGTTGCCCAAATCGGGTCGGTTTCAGGATTTTCGTTTCCATAAATTCCTCCCGGCCCTGTAACTTCTACAAATTGATTCCGACGGACTACCTGCCAATCTTGTCCATTCCATTCTGCCAATACTCCGGCTTCAATATCAAACTGTTTTAAAGCTAAAGGTGACGCTTCTCCATTGTTAGAAAAAACCATAACTCCCTGACCAGAATATAACCCTTTCCCATGGGCCCCCGGAAGTGTTGCATTTTCAGGATTTACGTCGGTTGCCTCATGTTCTACTTTATTACCTTTTGTCTTATTTCCATCGTTATAAAGTACAGTTGTATTCATGGTATTTACATCCACTTCATAAAATCCTTCCTCCATTGTTCCATAGTAGATTTTGCCTGCAGGATCGCTTAAATGGCGTGCATTTCCGGTGTGTCGTCCCTGCATTTCGGAATAAGGAATTGCTCTGACATTCCGTTCTGCATCAATCGCATAAGGACCAATAAATAACTGATTACTTTCCTTATGAATCATCCGGTTTGCAGGAGTTCCACCAATACTTTCTTCCCGAACAATTTGTTCCAGATTTGGAGTAATTTCATACAGTTTATCAGACGAACCTAAAGGCAGATGAGGTCCGTAAGTTATTACCCATAACCTATCAACCCAGGGAACCACAGCTCCTGTACCACATTCTCCTTCGTTGTTGTAATAGGCTAGATGGGGGTAAATCCCACTAACCTGAATTGGTTCTTTTGTAGATTTAATTGTCTGATTACAAGAAATCAGCGCAACCATAACGGCTAAAATAAGAGTTGCTTTTTTCATTAAAAAATAAAGTTAGGACTTTATTTATTCCACCTTAAACTTATAAATTCCACTATTTACGTTAAAAATCTTGTAGCCATTCTGCTCTCCACTTTTTTTAATAACCTTAGAATTTGAGACAAGTTCTCCGCTTTCAAATACTTTTTTACTTTGTTCTGCAGGAACATAAACCGTGGCACGACTTCCTACTGGAACAGTTACTTCCATTAAAAAAATATCATTTTTTTTCTCCAAAAAAATACCCGTCCGCCCATAGGAAGTTTGGTTGTAATATTTTACGTAAGTAATATCGCCCGCAAGTTGTGGACGAAAAATAATGTGGCGGTACCCGGGTTCTTTTTCATCGGCAATCATTCCTGCCAGTTTACGATAATACCAAACCAAACCGCCACCAAACATTGGGTGATTATGCGATCCTCCGGTATCCCATTTTTCCCATGTAGTAGTCGCACCAAGTGTTAACCAACGACCGTAACCCGGTGCTTCTTTTTTGTTCATGGCTTCGTAAGCCAGGTCGTGCATACCATTTTCAGACAAAACCTCGAAGAAAAATTGGGTGCCAAAAATTCCGGTATCCAAATGTCCGTTATTTGCCAAAATATTTTCTTTTAATGCTTTTATGACCTTTTTATATTGACTTTTTGGAACGCCCATTTTAAGTGCAAATATGTTTCCACCGGCATCGCCATAACTTCCTTTTTCGGCCTTATAAAATCGTTTCTGAAATGCCAATTTTGTTGTTTCAGCAAGTTCTTCATACTTTTCGGCCTCTGCGGTTTGCCCCAATACTCTGCCAGTTTTGGCTGTTAACTCCACACACCTCCAGAAATAGAAAGTATGTACCAAATCATCTGCAGGCAGGTCTCCTGGTGTTACCCATTCACCCAGATTAAACCACTTTAAAACTTTACCATTTTTACCCACCCGTTTCGAAAACATAATTCCATCATCATCTACCCAACCCTGCATGTAGCGGATGTATTCTTTCATCGGGAAATAAGCATCTTGCAAAATATCTTTTGCCCCATATTGAAGATAAAACTCCCAAGGCATAATACAAATAGCTGCACCCCAGGCAACGCCACCGCCACAACCCGGCTGCCAGGGCGCTCCATTAGGAACATAACCCGTTTCGATGTTTTGCGCACCAATAATATCGTGTATCCATTTGTGATAGAAATTTTTTGTATCGAAGTTGTGCATAACCGTAACACAGGCCACCTGCCCGTCTCCTGTATAAGGTGATCGTTCGCGGTGAGGACAATCGCTGGCAATTCCACCGTGCATATTATCCGTTTGAGTCCTTTTCCAAATTTTATTAACCTGATTAAAAAGTGGATTTGAAGTTTCGAAAGTTGCTGATTCTTCGACCTGCGTATTTACAACTTCAGCCGTAATTTGTTCAGGATTTAAGTCACCCGGCCAATTTACAATTTCAACTTCACGAAAAATAAACCAGTTAAAACGGGCAGCATAATTTTCGTTTTCTTTTCCACCAAAAACATAAGAGTTATCGCCTGAAAACTGGTTACTCAAATATTTGATTTCAATTTTATGTCCCTTTGGTCCGTTAACATTGTTTAGTTTTACCCATCCTGAAATTTCAATACCAAAATCAACTTTGTAATTTCCGTTGTACATCTTCTCTATTCGGATTGGTTTAAGACGTTCAACAACTTTATCGGGATGAGCAGTGTGCGCTACCATTTTACCTGCCGGAGGTTTTCTGATTACAGAATTTTCCCATTCTGCATCATCAAAACCAGACGTGCACCACCCCGGCTGTTCCAGACGTGCATCGTAGTGTTCGCCATAATATACCATGTCCATTAAAATTGGACTTTTGGATGCTTTCCAACTTGTATCGCTTACAATAATATTCTCAGAACCATCTGAATAAGTAAGGTGAACCTGTGCCAGAAACCGTGGTGTTCCATATCCTTGCGCCCAATGTTTTGCGGGGTTATAAAAACCATTTCCAAGAATACTCCCTATAGCATTTCCACCCTGTTTTAGTTTATTCTTTATATTGTACGCCAGGTACATTACTTTGTATTCTCTAAAATTATCTGCAAGTGGAATACCCTGCTCAATTAGTTTTGGGCGTAAGCCATAATTGGTTTGGTTAGGAACCAAAACATCGTCGCCTACTTTTTCGCCATTTAAATACAACTCGAAATAGCCCAACCCGGTAACATAAACCACCGCCGATTTAATCTCTTTTTCAACCTTAAATTCTTTTCTAAACATTGGAGCTGGAGGTGGCAGTTCTTTAGGTAATCCAGTATTTGGGTTGGTTTCTTTTGAAAGCGTTTCTTCTTCCTGCCAGGGAGCGCCTATCCAAGTCGCTTTCCAATCTGTCTCATCCAACAAACCCATGTGCCAAAAAGCAACTTCACTCCAATCTGACAAATCTCCATTTTTATCCCAAACCCGAACCTGCCACCAACAATCCTGACGAGATTGTAATATTTTCCCATTGTATTCAACCCGGTTCGATTGATTTTCCTGGACTTTTTTACTATCCCACAGATCTGGTTTCTCAAGCAACTCTTTTGTACTTGCTACTTTAATTTGCCACGCCGTTTGAATCTGTCCTCTTTCACCTTCCTCTGCAATATTAATCCACGCCAACCGGGGTTGAGTAACATCTACCACAGAAGGATTTTTTAGGTACTCGCAGGTTAATTGTGTAGGTGTGATATTGGCGATTGAATGGTTACAAAAGGTAAAAACAAAAATAGTTAGAATGAATAGTTGTTTCATTTTTTAAAGATTAGTGGACAGGTTTAATACGACATTCAAAAATAGTAAAATTGAATTTAATCTAAAGGAATATAAATTTCTAATCTATTACGTAATATCCGAACAATAACACTGCTCCATTTTAGAAATACTCTTTATCTTCTTACCTTTGCTAATCACAAAAATGTATTGAATGATTCCAAAAATAGATAAACTAAAATATACCGATTCAGGAAATTTCTTCCTGCTGGCCGGACCTTGCGCCATAGAGGGCGAAAAAATGGCAATGGAAATTGCTGAGAAAATCGTTGCTATTTCAGAGCGATTAAAAATTCCATTTATTTTTAAGGGATCGTACCGGAAAGCAAACCGCTCGCGTTTAGATTCATTTACCGGAATTGGAGATGAAAAGGCTTTAAAAATTTTAGGGAAAGTAAAAGAGACTTTCAACATTCCGGTTGTTACTGATATTCACACTGCCGATGAAGCTGCGATAGCTGCAGAGTACGTTGATGTACTTCAAATTCCTGCATTTCTTTGCCGGCAAACCGATATTTTAGTGGCTGCAGCAAAAACAGGGAAAGTGGTCAACATAAAAAAAGGGCAATTCCTTTCGGCTGATGCCATGCAATTTGCAGTAACAAAAGTAATGGAAAGTGGCAATACGAATGTAATGCTTACTGAGCGAGGAACAACTTTTGGCTATCAGGATTTAGTAGTTGATTACCGTGGAATTCCGGAAATGAAAAAAATGAATGTTCCGGTGGTTTTGGATATAACACACTCTCTGCAACAACCCAACCAGAGTAGCGGTGTTACTGGTGGTAAACCAGAATTAATAGAAACAATTGCCCGTGCCGGAATTGCGGTTGGAGTGGATGGTGTTTTTATTGAAACTCACCCAAATCCAGCCAGTGCGAAATCTGATGGTGCAAACATGTTGCAACTAGACAATCTTGAGCCTTTACTTCAAAAATTGGTTCAACTAAAACAAGTTATTAACCTATTATAAATGAGGGTTCGAATATTTTTTATACCTTGATAATCGATTAATACTGAATTAAAACAAAGTTTAGCCACATAACCCAATAACAGTATGAAAAGATTTAAGATGATTGCAGAGGAGATTGGCTTGATGGTTTCAGATTGGGAAATCAAATTTAAATCCATTTCGGAAGAAAACATTACAATTCCACGAAATTTACAAGACCGGTCGGTGAAACAGATTGTTGGACATATGATAGATTCTGTTTCTAACAATACCCATAGAATTGTTCATTTACAATATCAGGAGTCACCATTCGAATTTCCAAATTATGCTGCAAATGGGAATAACGACAAGTGGATTGCGATTCAAAATTACCAAAACGCAAAGTGGGAAGAACTGATTCAGCATTGGAAATATGCACACCTTCATTTTGCTTATGTAATTCAGAACATTGATCCGGATAAATTAGATAATAAATGGATTTCTGATAAAAATGAAACGATTACATTGCAAAAAATGGTTGAAGATTTTCCAGGTCATTTCAAATTACACATCGATCAAATAATCGAACTTTTATCTACCTCTCTTCAATAAAATAAACTACCACGCAGCTGAGCTGACGAGGTATTAACTGAGAACATTTTTCTATTGCAGCAAAGCTGCGGGGAATATAACCCATGAGATCCTTCGACTCCGCTCAGGAACAGTT
>JABMPI010000269.1 GCA_013203755.1 Bacteroidota bacterium | reverse complement strand
GATTTGCCCCTGCAATTAAAACTGGCAATAGACCCGGAACTGGATAAATCGGAAGTGCGGGAGCTATTCGAAAACCTTGAAATGCCACTAATTCCGGTGCTTGCACACATGGAAAATGCAGGAGTAAAATTGAATTCTGATGAATTGAATAAGTACGCAGTTGTTCTTCGCGAACAAATTATTCAGCTTGAAAAAGAGATATTTGAATTGGCAGGTACAGAGTTTAATGTATCGTCGCCAAAACAATTGGGGCTTATTCTTTTTGAAAAATTAAACATTGATTCGAAAGCAAAAAAGACCAAAACAAAACAATATTCAACTGGCGAAGAGATTTTGGTTCGCTTGGTGGACAAACATCCAATCATTCAGAAAATTTTGGATTTTCGTGGGTTAAAAAAATTGCTTTCAACTTATGTAGAAGCATTGCCCTTGTTAGTAAATGCAAAAACCGGGAAGATTCATACTTCATATAATCAGGCAGTTGCAGCCACCGGTCGGTTAAGTTCGGTAAATCCAAATCTTCAGAATATTCCAATTCGTACTTTAAATGGTCGCGAAATTCGGAAAGCATTTATTCCTTCCAATTCGGAGAATGTTTTTTTGTCGGCAGACTATTCGCAAATAGAATTGCGAATTATGGCTGCATTTAGTAAGGATGAAGAGATGTTGCGAGCTTTTAACGAAGGGAAAGATATTCACTCAATTACAGCTTCAAAAATTTATAAAATTGCTGTGGAAGAGGTGGATTCTGATATGCGGCGTAAAGCAAAAACAGCCAACTTTGGAATTATTTATGGAATTTCGGCATTTGGTTTATCTCAGCGATTGAACATTTCGCGCTCTGAAGCAAAAGAATTGATTGATGGATATTTTGAAAATTTCCCCAAAATCAAACAATTTATGGATAAACAAATTGAACTGGCAAGAAATGAAGGTTATGTTAAAACAATTAAGGGGCGGAAACGTTATTTAAAAGACATTAATTCGGCAAATGCAGTTGTTCGTGGAATGGCGGAACGAAATGCAATTAATGCACCCATTCAAGGCTCGGCAGCAGATATTATTAAGATTGCAATGATTAATATTTATCGGCAATTAAAAAAGCTGGACTTAAAATCGAAAATGATTCTGCAGGTACACGATGAATTAAATTTTGATGTATTTAAACCGGAATTGGAAAAAGTTCAGCAGATTGTTAAAAAGGAGATGGAAAATGCTGTTGACATTGGAGTTGCTTTAACCGTTGAAATGAATTCTGCGCAAAATTGGCTGGACGCACATTAATTTATGATTTACGAAATAGAAACAGAGGAAGATTATCAACAAGCTTTAATAAGGTTTCTTGATATTTGTAAAGACCCTAAAAACGCGACAGAGGTTAAGGAGATGTATCTTCTTATGGATTTAATGTCGAAATATGAAAGCGAAAATTGTTCAGAAAATTAATAAAAACTCAAAAAGGCTTTGTTGGCCTCTTGGTTGAAATTCGTAATATTCTTTGATTTTTTAATGCCCTTAAATATCTTTTTTTGGTTTGGAAAGTTAAAGCTAAAAAGGCTCCAAAACTGCTGCATTTTATTTAAAACATTACCTTCATTATCCATATTTTCTGTGTATCCTTCAAAAATGAATTGGTGAAATTCCTTCAATTTTTCCCATTTTTCATCTTTCGAAATTTGAATGTTGTTAATTTCATCTGGAAGAAATGGATTCATTAGAATTCCACGCCCCAACATCCAGTCCTTGGTTTCAGGAAATTTTTGTTGGCAATTGTTATAGTCGGCAAGCGAAAAAATATCGCCATTGTAAACTAGTGGATGTTTTAAAGTGTTTTGAGCCAATTGAAATGCAGATTCATAAATTTTGCCTTTGTAAAGTTGCCTGGCAATTCTTGGATGTAAAATTAGTTCTGTTAAAGGAAACTCATTAAATACGGGAAGGATACTTTCAATCTCTTCCGAAGAATTTAAACCGGCTCTAAATTTTATAGAAAGATTAATACTCGATTTTTCGAAAAAGGAATTAAGTAGTGTTTTTATTTTGTCGGGATGAGGCAGAAGACCTGCTCCTTTTCCACGATTAGTTGCCATCGGGTAAGGGCAACCCAGATTTAAATTAATTTCGTTGTATCCCAGATCTTGCAGAGTTTTAGATAGAAATAGCATCTCCTCTTTATTTTTTACCAAAATTTGAGGAATAACCTTTTTTTGGGGATTATTTTGGAGAAGAATCTCCCTCTCATATTTTTTTAGAATCTGATTATTTTTTACCGAAATATAGGGAATAAAGAAAGTATCAACATTTAAAAATACTTTTGCATAAGCTTTTCGGTAAATAAAATCGGTAAAACCTTGAATCGGCGCCAGATAAATCATTTGAAACTACATTTAATGTCAAAAATACAAATCAAATTCAACTTCCTGCATCTAACTTTCAACATTCAAATAGTATCTTTGCAAACTGAAAGTTGTACATGGAGTTTTTTGTAACATATCATAAAAATATTGAAAGTATAAAGGATTTGGGAAATGAACTATCGGAAGTGATATTTTCCGATGATTTTAATATTCAGATTGAACCTGTGAGCGCGGGTACACTTGTTTTGCGGCAGGATACGATTCAAGTTCAAAAAGATTCTGTTGCTCTTCAGCCAACATTTGCTCAAATACGTTATTGGCGTTGGCTGCGCGAAAGAAAATTACTGATTGGTGATTCTCGCTATATTCAGCCAAAAAGCAATGTGAAACTTACTTCTACAGTAAAAGTGGAAGGAGGTAGACTTGGATTGCCAAATAGAGAGATTAATTATATTAGTACCGATTGGATAACAATTTTACTGCTACTTGTAACAATTTTACTGGCATCGGTTCGAATTGCTTATTCAAAATATATTGGAAATCTGTTTCAATCACTGGTTAATTATTCTACTTCGTTTCGAATGTTCCGCGAGAAAAACTATACAATTTTGCATGGAGCTTTTCGACTTGATATAATATTTTATCTAACATTTTCACTTTTCCTGTTTCAAGTTCTTAATTTCTTTCAACTGGAGTTAATTCATAATAAATTGACTTATTACGCGGCCAGTTTAGGAACTGTAATTGCTTACTTTTTAGTAAAAAAAATAAGTTACCGGGTACTTGGTTCGATCTTCAAAGGCACTTCTGAGACCAACGAATACCTGTTTAACATGGATAATATTAACCGTTCTCTTGGTTTAATCCTTTTCCCAGTTGCTGCGTTAATTAATTATTACCCTGCCAATAACCCTGTGTTTATGGTGTTTGTAGGCATCTTTACAGTAGCTGTTTTTTATGTTTTTTTGGTACAGAGAGGTATTTCTATATTATTACGGAAACAATTTTCTATATTTTATCTCTTTTTGTACCTTTGTGTCCTTGAATTTGTGCCCTTGATTTTAATTTACAAGGTAGTTGTTTTATAATAGGGGAGGTGTTTCATTAAAAGTATATTAATTTGAAGGTCAAGAGTATATTAGTATCGCAGCCGGAGCCAAGTACAGCAAAATCACCATATTTTGAATTGGCAGACAAAAGTAATCTGAAAATCGATTTTCGACCCTTTATTATGGTTGAAGGAATTTCTGCGAAGGAATTCCGTCAAACCCGAATTCAGATTATGGAGCATAGTGCGGTAATTTTTACCAGTCGTACAGCAATCGATCATTTTTTCAGAATTAGTCTGGAACTACGTTTAACAGTACCCGATTCAATGAAATATTTTTGTATTTCGGAGGCAACTGCATTTTATTTACAAAAATACATTGTGTACCGTAAGCGCAAGATTTTTTATGCTGATGGTCGTTTCTCTGATTTGGTTAATGTGATGAAAAAACACAAAGACGAACGCTATTTGGTACCTCTTTCTGATATTCACAAGCAGGAAATCCCTAATTTATTGGATGGTGAGAATTATAATTATACAAAGGCAATTTTATATCGCACGGTTAGTAGCGACTTGTCTGATTTAAGTGATATTAAATACGATATATTGGTGTTTTTTAGTCCGTCAGGAATAAAATCGTTGTATCAGAATTTTCCGGAATTCCAACAAGATAAAACGCGGATTGCATGTTTTGGTCCAGCAACGGCAAAAGCTGTTTTAGATGCCGGATTACGTTTAGATATTCAGGCTCCAACTGCCCAGGCTCCTTCAATGACGATGGCTCTTGAGTTGTATATAAAGAAGAATAATAAGAATTAATTGGAACTAATTTATAATTTAAAGGCTGTTTGTCAACCGACTGACAGCCTTTTTTAGTTTAATGAACGAGATTTTTGAAAATAATGGTGAAAGCAAAATGGTGTTCTCTTTTAAAAAGGAGGAGCGCCTTTGTAGTAAAAAGGCAATAGATATACTTTTTTCTGAAGGAAATTCGTTTTTGTCATTCCCACTAAAAGTTGTATTTCTAGAAATCCAATCTTTTTCTAAATATCCGGTTCAGGCTGCTTTTACAGTGGGTAAAAGGAATTTTAAACTGGCGGTTCATCGTAACCAAATAAAGCGAAAAATTCGTGAAGCATATCGGTTAAATAAACCTATTCTTTATAACGCGGTAGGTGAAAAACATTTGGCAGTTTTTTTTATTTTTATCGGAAAGAAAATTCTTGATTTTAAGCTGATTGACACAGCAATGAAAAAGGGAATTAATAAACTTGTTAAAGAAATCGATTCTAATATAAAAACGAATGACCAAAAAACCGATTGATGAACTGATAACAGCACAAAAAGACTTTTTCAACTCTCACGTAACCCTTGATATTAATTTCAGAAAAGAGCAATTAAAGAAACTAAAGCTTGCCATAAAAAAATATGAAAAGGAGATAATTCGTGCTTTGGGGATGGATTTGGGCAAAGGTGAATTCGAGGCATTTTCAACTGAAGTTGGAATGGTTCAAACTGAATTGACAAAACACATTAAAAATTTAAAGAAGTGGGCGAATCCCAAAAAGGTTCTTACGCCTATTTTTGCTTTTCCATCAACAAGTCGTATTTATAGTCAACCTTTCGGGAAGGTTCTTATAATTTGCCCGTTTAATTATCCGTTTATGTTGGCAATGGCTCCCTTGGTTGGAGCTATTTCAGCAGGAAATGTGGTTACCATTAAACCTTCGGAATACACACCAAATACAGCTGCAATAATCGAAAAAATTATTGTTGAAATATTCGATGAAGATTATGTTGCCGTTGTTCAGGGCGGTGTTGAGGTAAGTCAGGAATTATTGACACACCGCTGGGATAAACTATTTTTTACTGGTAGTTCAAAAGTGGGTAAAATTGTATTAGAATCAGCAGCAAAATATCTTACACCGGTAATTCTTGAATTGGGAGGAAAAAATCCGGTGGTGGTTGATAAGGATGCAAATTTGAAAGTTGCGGCAAAACGTATTATTTGGGGAAAACTTTTAAATGCGGGTCAATCATGCGTTGCCCCTGATTATTTGTATGTTCATAACGATGTGAAAGATAAAATTTTGCCTTTATTGAAGGAGGCAATTGAGGAGTTTTATTCGGCGCATCAAAATACAAGTGTTGATTTTACTGATATTGTAAATGAAGCTGCCATAAAAAGGTTGACAGGATTGCTTGAAGGTACAACGGTTTATTATGGTGGTAATATTGATGAGAAGAAGAAATATTTTTCGCCAACGATTCTTGTCGATGTAACTGTGGACTCAGCGGTTATGCAAGACGAAATATTTGGGCCAATTTTACCGGTTCTTGGTTTTGACGAAATTGAGGAAGTGATTGAATATATTAATGGTGGTGAAAAACCGTTGTCACTTTACTATTTCTCTGAAAATGTTAAAAAGCAAAAAGATTTTTTACGTAAGACTTATTCCGGCGATGCTGCAATTAATGAAGTTGTTATGCATTTTACCAATCTTTCATTACCTTTTGGAGGGGTTGGATATAGCGGAATGGGATCGTATCACGGGAAACGTAGTTTTGAGGTTTTCTCACACAAGCGCTCGGTTATGAAAACCACAACATTTATTGATTTGCCACTGCGTTATCCACCTTATAAAAAATGGGTGTTGAAATTAATGCGGGTACTGTTTCGCTAATAACCTGAGTTCTATATAAAATATTAACACAGTTTCAGACAGTTTTTGGCATAAATTTGTACAAATTCCCGAAGGACTATCAGGATAATTCGAGAGAATTTGGAGGAATTTATGCAAAAAGAGGCGAAATCCGTAGGAACAGTCAGAATTGCACAATCTTTGCACCAAAAATTCCTCAAAAT
>JABMPI010000268.1 GCA_013203755.1 Bacteroidota bacterium | reverse complement strand
TTGGATGATGTAAATGCTTTTAATGAAGCTGTTTTAGCCGATATGGATAATTTAGATGCTCCATCTGGATTAAATCAGGCTGTAAATAATAACCTGGAATTGCTGAAAGCTGGAATTGTGCCTGAGCAAAATATTCAACAGTTAAAACCCGAAAAAGTAATCTCTTTTGAAGTTGGGTATAAAACAAAAATTAGCGATATTATTTTTCTGGATGTGGTGTATTATAATTCAATGTATCGCGATTTTATAGGAATTGCCAAGGTGGTTAAACCGCGTACAAGTCCACAGATTGATATGTTTGCTGCCGCCACTCAGGTAAATAAATCGACACAAAATGATGTTTATTTTGTTAATGTAAATTCGCATAATCAAGTAGGAATTCAAGGTATTGCCTTTGGATATAAATGGTTAATGCCTGTGGGATCAATTTTATCCGGTAATTTAACCTGGTCCGATATGCGCAGTGAAGTAAACGATCCGGTAGCACCCGGTTTTAATACTCCGGGATTTAAATCGAATTTGTCGTTGCAAAATCGACGGATGGATAGAATGGAAAATAATCCGGGATTTAAAAATATTGGATTTAAAGTTACCTGGCGATATCAAAGCCGGTATTATTGGGAAAGTGCTTTTGGTGATGGCTGGATTGAGCCGGTTAGTTCTTTCGATGTTCAGTTTACAGTGAATATGAAAAATCCTAAATCGATAGTGAAATTCGGAGCTTCAAACTTTTTTAACAATAAGTTTGCTTATTCTTTTGGAGGATCGAACATTGGAATTTTGTATTACGTTTCCTATTTAATTGATAATGTATTCATGATTAAATGATGAATAAGAAAACATATTATTGGCAGTTATTACTAATTCTTGTATTGGCATCTTGTTCGTACGAGTTTCCCGAAGAGGATTTGTTAATTGAACATCTGGGAGATATTAATGTGGAAAAAACAATTGCCTTTGGGGATGGTTATTTGGCTGGTGTTATGGATGGCGCTTTATATTCCGATGGTCAAAATAATTCGATAGCTGCAATCACTGTGGCACAATTGAATAAAACTGAGGATGTACAATTTCTTCAGTCTGAAATTAAAGCGGGAAATGGATTCAATTTATATGCTTCAACCGAAAATGAAATATTTGGGAAATGGATTTATCAGTATCAAAATCAAACGGATGAAAATCCTTCGCTGGTTTTAACTTCTGGAGAGCAGATTCAAGATTACGATGGCGATAAGAATTTGTTGAATGATTTGACAGTTCCTCTGCTAAAAGCAAACGATTTAGTAAATACTCAATTCCATAAAAATCCATTTTTATCCCGTGTTTTTCACGACGATATTACAAGTTTGATTGATCCGGTTATTCAGCAATCTCCTTCGTTTACAATTTGTTGGATCGGAATGAATGATTTTTTAAACTTTGCAATGAATGGGGCAACGGAGGAAGAAAATCTTACTTCAGTTGAAAACTTTAAGGTAAATCTGGATTTGTTTATTGATGAATTCATTCAAAAAACCAATAGTAAAATGGTAATAGGGAATTTAATCTCTATAAAAGACTTACCCTATTTTTACATCAATCAATACAATTTTATTCGTTTGTCAAACAAAGATAAAGGCATTGCTCAGGCGCTGTATTCCAATTTTAATAGTGCAGTAGCAAGTCATAATGTAGGTATTCCGTCCGATCAAAAAAGACCATTTATCAGTTTCGAGGATAATGGTGCTACACTATACCCGCAGCCCGTTGTTGTAATAGATGAAAACTTGCCCAATGCATTTTATCCTGATGGATCTCCATTGGAGAAATACCGACAATTAACTGAAGGCGAAATGGCTTTGTTTTCTATTGCTTCGGGAATGGTGGAAAATGGTTTTGGGTCATTAATTCCATTAACAAAAGAGTATTATCTCACTCACACTGAAATCGATTTAATGGAAGAAAGATTAAATGCTTTTAATCAAATAATTAGCAATTCTACTCAAATGCATTCGGAAAGAATTGCGGTTGCAGATGTTAATAATGCCGTTCATAGAGTTGCTGAAACCGCGAAAATGGATGCCTGGGGTATTCGTGTTTTATATGAAACAATTTACGTAGATGGTCTTCCATTAGAAGGAAGCTTAGACCTGAACAGTATTTTTTCGTTGGATGCAGTTCATTTCAACCAGCGGGGAAATGCTTTTATTGCAAATGTTTTTGTTGAAACTATAAATTCAAAATTTAATGCAAATATTCCGTTAGCTCATCTTAACAGCTATATTGGTAACGTTTACGAATTTAGACAACAATAAATAAAAGCGGGGATATAATAATTAATGCAATCTAAAAAGAAATATACCCATATTTTTTTCGATCTGGATAATACATTGTGGGATTTCGAGAGGAATTCCGAATTTGCTATGCGCTCTACATTTGAGCATTTTAAATTAGATTCTTTGAAAATAAATTTCAAACAATTTTTTACTATTTATTCAAAACATAATCATGCTTTGTGGGGAATGTATCGGAAAAAGGAAGTTGGTAAAAAGGAGTTAATTAAACGCCGTTTTAACGATACTTTTTTGGAGTTGGGAATTTCTGGAGTTGATTCGGAACAAATGAATGCCTTTTATTTAAATGAAATGCCCAAACAAAAAAGGTTGTACAAAGGAGTTGTTGAAATATTAGAGTACTTGAAAAGTAAACATTACAAACTATTTATTATAACCAATGGTTTTAGAGAAGTTCAACATAAAAAATTGGAAAATTCGGAGCTAATGCAATTTTTTGACAAAGTGTTTACTTCTGAAGAAGTGAAAACCCCAAAACCGGGGCGTGAAATTTTTGAATATGCGATTAAGTCGGCCAATGCGAAAAAGGCAAATAGTATAATGATTGGAGACGATTGGAATACTGATGTTATGGGAGCCAATAGTTTTGGTATTGACGCTGTTTTTTTTGCAAATAGTAGTGAATATGAGTTTGAAGATTTGTCCAACAGTGAAATAGCAAATGCTTTAATCTATAGAATGGGTACAATAAATCAATTACACTCAATTTTATAAACATAGCTAATAAGGTATGGTATTTATTCTGTTGAGTTTGTCGTATCGATAGTTTAGAATGAATATTTGCATAGATTCTTTTAGAATGCCATTTCTTTTTTGAATATTTGTAATGCTTGTTGAAATAAACATAAAGAAAAAGGGTAATTAGTGAAATTAGAATTTGGGGGAATTCTATTCGCTATGAGTTTTATGTTTATTATTAATGCTGTTTAATTGTTAATTTAAAACTATTTCTATGAAAAATTTCACTTTTTTTACCCAACTTAAACCTGTTAAAACTCTCGTGACGAACTTCTTCTGCTGAATTGGTTAGTTTAAATTCCTTGCAAATTTACTCAAAACAGTAATTAGTATATTTGTCATTTTTTAAATTCAATACTTTTTATACATTTACTGTGTTAAGTTTTATTAACATTTATGAAAACCGAAGGGATTTGAGTATTCATAATTAGTAAGGATCGGAAATAATTGCATTGGGGGATGTACTTCCCGGGATCAAAAACGAAAACAAATATTTATTATTTACGCTGTTTAATTATTAATTTAAAACTATTTCTATGAAAAAAATTGCGCTGTTGATTGCAGTTGTCTTTCTTATTAGCGGACAGTTGCTCTATGCACAAACAAAGGAAATCTCCGGGGTAGTTACAAGTTCCGAAGATGGTCTTACTGTTCCAGGTGCCTCTGTTATGGTGAAAGGAACAACACTTGGGACAATTACCGACATTGATGGTAATTTTACTTTAAAAGTTCCGGAAGATGCACAAACGTTAGGTGTTTCCTTCGTGGGGATGAAAACAATTGAATTACCTATTGGTAATCAATCTACTTTTAATGTCACTCTCGGACCAGATGTTTTTGGTTTAGATGAAGTGGTGGTTTCAGGTGTAGCTTCTGGCACACCTCGTAAAAAACTTTCTATCTCAGTTAGTTCTGTTAATGAAGAAGATTTAAAACAGGTTCCTGCTTCTTCTGCAGCCGGTGCTTTACAAGGTAAAGTATCGGGTGTAAGAATTGTATCGGCAAGTGGTAACCCGGGTAGCGCAGCTTCTATTCGTTTAAGGGGAGCAACATCTCTTGGTGGCAGTCAGGCTCCTTTAATTATTATCGATGGGGTTATGCTTGAAGGAACATTACAAGATATCAACGTTGACGATATTGCCAATATGGAAGTTGTTAAAGGGGCTGCAGCATCAGCACTTTACGGTTCACGTGCAGGAAATGGTGTAATTGTAATTTCTACTAAACGTGGTGCCGGACTTGCTTCCGGACAAACAGTTGTTACGGTACGTAATGAATATGGGCAGTCGAATTTAGCTAACGAGTTCCCTATTTCTACGCATCATTTTTATCAATTGGCAGATGACTATTCATCTGAACGTCGATATACGAAATACAATAATGTTGTAATGTACGGTGATAATCCTGCAACCGATACAGATCCTAATTTATTGGGAACTTTGGTTGGAGGAAGTTTACTTGTTGATGGCGATCATTATATGGACAATCCGTTTGGTGTAGTAAACGATCATTTAGGCGATTTTTATTCAGGTGGTAATTTTTATACCAATTATGCATCGGTGGCTTCAAATATGAATAAAACCAAATTTATGGTTTCATTTGAGAATTCAAGACAGGAAGGAATCATTTTTGGAGTTAGTGGATATGAACGTAAAAACTTCAGATTAAACCTGGATCATCAGTTTACCGATAAATTTAAGATTACAACCAGTAGTTTAATTGCAAAGGCAGAAACCGACAACAGTAGTATCGATTTCTTTTCGTTAATGCAATTGCAACCCGATATGAACTTGCATTCTAAAAACCCTGATGGCTCAGACTACCGGCTAAGGGTTGACCAGTTTGGTACAACTACAAACCCGTTTTATCCAATTGCTAATGTAATTAATCTTAGCAACCGTAACCGGATTTTAAGTAGCTACGGATTTACTTATACCCCAATGGATTGGATGTCGGTTGAAGGGCAATACAGTTTTGAAAAACAAGACAATTATGGTTCTAATACGCAACCAAAAGGGTATTTAACATTAGATACTTACGACACTGGTGGTACTGATGGTTATATGAATAAAAGCAGTTCCCAGCAGATGGCACAAGTTGCCCAGTTTACATTAAACTTAAACAAACAATTTGGTGACTGGACAACCAAAGGGAAAATAAGTTATTTGTATGAAGATAACCATTGGCAATCTTTTGCCACTTCTGCCAGAACATTCTCCGTTACAGGTATTCCTCAGTTTAATACAATGGATCAAACAACGGCTTCAAACTCTTCCAGTGAGGGTGATATTCGTGCTGAAAATATTTTTGGTATTGTTGACTTTGACTACAAATCGAAATACATTGGTTCATTTTTATACCGTTACGACGGTGCCAGCCAGTTTGGTGAAAACGAACGTTGGAATTCATATTTCAGGGCTTCAGGAGCTTATCGTATTACTGAAGATTTTCCGATTAATGGAATTGATGAATTAAAAATACGTGCAGCTTATGGTACAGCAGGTAACCGCCCACCATGGTTCGCACAGTACGAAACATTCAACATTGCAGGTGGAGCGCCGGCTAAGAACCAGTTGGGTAATGCTAATTTGAAACCATCAACAATTTATGAAAGTGAAATTGGGTTAAATATGGAATTCTTAAAGAAGTTTGAATTTGAATTTGTTTATTCTAAAACAGATGCAACAGACCAGTTCTGGGCAGTTCCACTACCCGCTTCGCAAGGATACAAAACTCAATGGCAAAACATGGGTACTTTACAATCGAAGGTATTCGAAGCAACTTTAGGAGCTCGGTTGATAGATACCAAGGATTTTCATTGGAAATTGAATGTAACTTTTGATAGAATTCGTCAGAAAATTACGAAACTAAATGTTGCACCATTTACTACTGGAGCCAGAGGTAATTCTGGAGATCCCGGCGCATTCTATATTACAGAAGGTGCAATTTTTGGTGCTATGTTTGGGGAATACTTCATTCGTTCGATGGACGAAATGAAAGATCAGCTTACTTTGTTGGGAGAAACTACTTATGCAGGTCAAACAATTGCTGATTTCACCCAAAATGGAGATGGATATATTATTCCTGCGGGAACAGAGGGAACTTATCTTGAAATTCCTGTAAAAAAACGGGATGATGCAGGTGTTCCTGAAACCAATGAAATTGGCGATGCCAACTCTGATTTTAATATGGCTTTTGCAAATACAATTAGTTGGAAAGGGTTAGATCTATATGTGTTGGTAGATTGGAAACAAGGTGGAGACATTTATAGTTTAACCAATCAATGGATGTATCGCGATAATCGTGCTGCTTCAATGGATCAATTTGGCAAAGCAGAAAATGAGAAAAAAACCTATGATTACTATAAGGCATTGTATAACGTGAATACGTATAACAATCATTTTGTTGAAGATGGTACGTATGTGAAACTAAGAGAAGTTTCTCTTCATTACAGTGTTGGTAAAAATGCACTTAATAAGGTTTTTGGAGGATTCTTTAAAGAATTTAAAGTTGGTGTTATTGGACGTAACCTATTAACTTATACCAATTATTCAGGTTTCGATCCTGAAGTGGGAAGTAGTGAAGGAAACGGTGACAATACGATTCAAGCATGGGATGAATTTGCTTATCCAAATTTTAGGACTTTAACCGGATCCATTGAATTTAAATTCTAATCATAAAATTAAAAATGATATGAAAACAAAAATAAATAAACTGGCTTTTGCCTTAATAATAGCTATGGGATTTATCACCTTTAGCTGTGCTGACCTGGTTGTAGAAAACTTAAATGAACCGGACTCAGCAAAAGCGTTGGCAAATCCCGACGATTTAACAAGTTTGGCTGGTGGTGCTTATCGGACATTAAGCAATGCCATGCAGGAATACGATGGTCCCGCATTATCAATGACTGGAATGGCCGACGCAGGTACCTGCTCTTGGGGTAATGCAGCAATGAAGGATCTGGGATCCGAGCCACGTGTAGGCTTTGTAAATAGTCTTACTTATGCTTATTTCCCTGTAATCAGAGTTTTCTGGGAAGATACTTATTCATCTATTTCCGCTGTAAATGATGTATTAAGAGCTATCGAAGAAAAGGGAATTGAGATGGGAGAAGATGGAGAGGAAACAGCAATGGTTCAAGCCTGGTGTTATTTTGTTAGTGGTGTCGCCCATGGTAATCTGGGGCTGGTATTCGATCAGTCGAATGTAATTAAATGGGATACTGAATTGGAAACTCTGGGATTAACTCCATATCAAACCGCATTGGATGCTTCAATTGAATTGCTGGATCAGGCAATTTCAATTGCCAGTGCAAATTCATTTACCATTCCTGAAAAATGGTTGGGTGGACAATCTTATACCAGTACTGAATTAGCCGAGTTGGCAAGTACTTCCGCTGCACGTATTTTGGCTTACGGTTCAAGAAATAAGGCACATAACGAGGGGGTTGACTGGAGCAAAGTTTTAACTTATGCCAATAACGGAGCTCAAAAAGATTTAGAGCCGGAACTGGGCGACAATTACGATTTTTATGATATGTATCTTGTGTATCAAAGATATCCGGGTTGGGGTCGTGTTGATCACAGGATTATTAATTTAATGTCACCTACTTATCCAAGCCGCTGGCCCAATGATGGTGTGAGCTGGACTACTCCTGATGGTTCCGATCCAGGAGAGGCCGTGTCTGAAGACGCGAGGTTGGCATCTGATTTTGGATATTTACCGGATAATAATTTTCCGCCGGATCGGGGTTATTACCATTTCTCACATTACAGGTATGCGCGCTACGATGCTGCTTTTAGTAGCGTTTGGTACGGAAGCGCATCCAAACCAACCTTATTGGCATGGGAAAATGAAATGTTAAAGGCTGAAGCGATGGTACGTAGCGGTAATGTGGCTGGTGCTGTGGCTATTCTAAATGATCCGAATGGTGCAAGAAAATTAAGAGGGCAGTTACCTGACGTTACAGCAACAAGTGCATCAGAAGTTCTTTGGATTATTTTCTACGAACGCGATATCGAACTTATGGATAGTCTTGGGGGACTTCCTTTTTACGATATGAGAAGAAGAGATCAATTACAGAGAGGTACAATCCTTCATTATCCGGTTCCTGCAACGGAGTTGGAAATTGCTCAGATTCCGGTTTACACGATTGGTGGTGCACCTGATGGAGAAAATATCTCGGAAGGTAGTTGGAAAGGACTGGATGGTATAACATCGCCATTGAATTAATTAACTAAAAAAATAAGACAAATGAGAAAGAATATATTTTTCGCATTAGCAATTTTTACGGTGGTTTCCATGTTTCATTCATGTACAACACCACCCATCGAAGCTGCTCAGGAAGCTTACGATTATAATGCTATTATACCAAAGATTTTTGCTATAAATGGCCCTTCCCAAACTGCTGCTTCGGGACTTGCCCCTGTAACGTATAGCATACCTACTAAAAGAGGTGGCTCTACAACAGCCTGGACTGTTACAGGACATGGCGCTACTGTTACACCTGTTGAAGGTGACGCATTTTCGGTTGATGTTATGTTTGCACAATCTGATGTGGATATTGATGCTGTTCAGGTTACTTGTGTTGAAACTACCATGGGGGGAGTTTCTTCTGATCCAAAATCAATTTCTGTTGACTTGAAAAAATTCAAACCGATGACTTTTGCTCAGTTTTTAGGAGATTGGTCGTATGTTGAAACCGGGAGTGGTGAATCTGCTGGAACTATTACTATAAGTGATGCAGGTGGCGGTAAATTGACATTGGAATTGGTAACTGATGAAGTTGGTCTTCCACCAGTTATGTCATGGATCTTTATTGGTTGGGGAGAAGCTTTCCAGCCAGGTTTTGCTGATCAGGGCAATATTATTATTGAGCCAAATTTGAATTCGGGAGGTGTTACTATTCCTGGACAGTATTGGGGACAAACATTACCCGGACCTTACGATTATTGGATTCATGGAAGTGGTAATTGGGAAGGAATCAATCAAACCATGACATTATCATATGGAATGGATTGGGATGATGGATATGGTGATAGTTATAAACCATGCACAATGGTATTGACTAAATTGTAATTGTCAACTAAAATAATATAAAAAAACGCCTCTCTTTAGAGGCGTTTTTTTATATTTTTAATTAAATCAAATCTTTTGACTCGTGTATGAAGTTTAACAGATTCTCCAAATTATTGGCGTTGATTGTAATTAGTCAATTAGTCCATAACAAAACTTTTGCCCAAAGTAACCCAATTTCAAATTTTTTTCCAGAGATTAATATTCTCACTTCAAATGGTCCTGCAGAGGGGTATTTTTTTATGGGATCGAAAGGTACCACAGGGGTAGGTGCCAGCCAATACATTTCAATAATCGATAATTACGGGACTCCTGTTTTTTTCAGAAAAACAAATAGCGCCACCGCGTCAATGAGATTACTCAACGATGGCAGGATTGCGTACATGCACGGTGTACCCCGAAAATTGATTTTTCTTGATAGTATGCTGGAAATATCCGAAATGCTTTCAGTTCAGGGATATAAAATCAATCCTCACGACTGGGATGTTTCAACAACTGGCAATGTAATATTGATGGGGCAATCGTCACGAGTTGTTGACATGACCCAATTTGTGGAGAACGGAAACCCAGAGGCAGAAGCACTGGATTTAATTGTTCAGGAATTTGACAATAATAGTAATCTTTTATTTACGTGGAATAGTGCTGAACATTTTGAAATTACAGATGCCAACGAAAACTCACCGTATGTCGATTTTGCTGAAAAGCAATTGGATTATGTTCATGCCAATGGAATTTGTTACGATTCTGATTCCAGTTTTCTGGTTTCGTGCAGGCACATGGATGAAATTACAAAAGTCGATCGGCGCACAGGTGATATTATCTGGAGACTGGGCGGAAAAAAGAATCAGTTTCAATTTACTAACGACGATATTGGATTTTCTCATCAACATAGTATCCGTTCGTTGGAAAACGGGAATATTTTACTTTTTGATAATGGGAATTTACATATTCCACAATTATCCAGTGCAATTGAATATAAGATTGACGAACAAAACAAAACTGCAACACTGATAAACAGATATTACAGAAACCCGGCAGTTTATTCAAATCATCAAGGTACAACCCAACGAGTATTTAACGGAAATACAATTATTAACTGGGGACCGTACTGGCCTTCATTTACCGAATTTCACCCTGACGGAACAATTGCCGCAGAATGGGATTATACGGAACACAGTTTTACACCGCGCATTGAAAAATACAAATGGCAAGCAAAAGTATTCGAAACAAATTTGGATTCCATAGATTTTGGTAACTGGGAATCCGACACACTCATTCAATCGGTTTGGTTGAAAAATAATACAATCAATAATCTCGATATTAATAAGGTTGAAACAAGAACCGGCTATTTTAATGTTCATAACGAATTGCCAATTGTTATTTTACCAAACGATTCTGTTGAATTGAAAATTTGGTTTAGTCCAGAAAGTTCGGAAATTGGTTATTTTAATGATGTTATAACAATTTCGTCAGATTCAGAAACACAAAGAATTGCCCGGCAGATAAAAGTAACAGGGCATAAAGAAGAAAATATTGCACCTTCAGCTACTATTTTAACCGAAAGTACAGATGTAATTTTAAGTTCATCTATTCAAATTAAATTTACAGAACCTGTTAAAAGTGAAGACGGATATGAATTGGATTTTAGCTCAGTTGATCCTTTTGTCGTATTCAAAAAGAATAATTCCGATGGAGAAGATGTTCCATTTAATGCTTCAATAAGTTCGGATAAAACAGTAATTACAATTTACCCTGAAACAAATCTTGAGAAATCTTCAATTTACTATCTGACTTTGAATGGAGGATTGTCAGATTATTCAGGGAATCAGTTGATTCCTTTTGAAACGGTTATTTCTACAGTTGTTACGGGTATATCTGAATCTTTTAAAAGTAAATCTAAAATCAGGATTTTTCCAAACCCGGCATCATCAAAAGTAATTATTCAGAGTAGGTTGAATTATTATTCATTAAAATTGTATAATTCAGTTGGTACACTGTTAAGATATAACGAATTCAGAGAACGAGAACATAATGAAATTGATGTTTCTGAATTAAGGAATGGGGTATATCTATTTGTTATTGAGTGGGATGGCGAAAAAGAGATTAAAAAAATTGTAATACGTTAGTATCTTAATTCTTACAAGTGTGTTTTATTTGGCAGTAAATTACAACCCGAAATTATCAAATAAATCCCAAAATTCAATATAAAAATTGCCAGTTTGAAATTTGTTTTTCCAGTTTATCTGGTTTAGGCAAGAAAAGCTCAACCAATAGGTTCACAATTATCTTTGATAAGTATGTAAAATACGGTTTTTTTCTTGTTTAATTTATTTTTGTTTATACTCTTTTCAAATTGTAGTTATTAGGCTTAAAAATTTAAGATGATTTCATTTTTAGGTTTAAACCGTAAATTTATAGAAACAACCCAAAGTTTATTTCGTAATACTTTGTAATTTAACCTTGATGTAAATTGAAACTTTGTACGAAATGAAAACCAGGATTAATAAAATTATTTTAGCATTTGCTATTGTTATTTCATTTTTCGCAAATAGTTGCACCGATTTAACAGTTGAAAACCTAAATGAACCCGATTTACTTAAAGTATTTAATACACCTGAAGACCTACGTAATTACGCAGGGAGTGCATTCAGAACTTTGCACAATGCGATGCAGGAATATGATAGTCCGGCTTTGGCGATGAATACAATGGCAGATCAAACTACCTGTTCTTGGGGCACAGCAGGTCAGAACGCACTTTCGAGTGAACCACGAAAAGGTTTTACCAATATAATAAGTTTCTATGGTGGCCTATATATAGACGTTTTTGGGACGATTGTTATGAATCCATCTCAATAGTTAATGATATTCTTCGGGTTATTGAAGTTGAAAATAATCGGATAAATCAAAATGAGAGTGATTCAAAAATGCTGGAATCCTGGTGTTATTTTGTTAGTGGTGTTGCTCATGGTTATCTGGGGCTTATTTACGATAAGGGTAATGTAGTACTTTGGAATACAAATTTAGATACACTTCAATTAGTTTCCTGGCAAAATATGATTGATGCATCGTTGGAATTGTTGGATCAGTCCATTTCTATTGCAGATGAAAACTCCTTTACCTTACCGGAAGAATGGATGGGTGGTGATACTTATACAAACGATGAATTTTCAGCTCTTGCCAATTCGTATGCTGCGCGTATTCTTGCATACAGTTCAAGAAATAAAGCACATAATGAAAGTATTCATTGGAGTAAAATATTAAATTATGCAAATAACGGAATTCAAAAAGACCTTTCTCCTGAAATAGGGGACAGATATGATTTTTACGATAATTTTACTGTTTATCAAAGGTATCCGGGTTGGGGGCGTATTGACCACCGTATTATTAATCTGATGGATCCGTATTATCCGTGCCGCTGGCCCAATGATGGTGTTTCGTGGACAACTGCCGATGGTCAGGATCCCGGCCCAGCCGAGTCGGAAGATGCCAGGTTGGAATCTGACTTTCAATATTTACTTAATAATAATTACCCTCCATACCGTGGATACTATCATTTTTCCCACTACAGACACAAAAGATTTGATTATGTTTTTTCGAATATTTGGTACGGAGATTCACCCAAACCTTCCTTGTTGGTTTGGGAAAATAAGTTATTAAAAGCTGAAGCTTTGGTTCGGACAGGTAACGTTCCCGCAGCAGTTGAGATTTTAAACGACCCAAATGGAGCACGTAAAATAAGAGGCCACTTACCCGATATTACTTTAACAAATCAAACAGAAGTGCTTTGGACCATTTTCTATGAAAGAGACATTGAGTTAATTAACACAGGAATAGGAATTGGTTATTTAGATATGAGAAGAAGAGACCAATTGCAACGTGGAACCATCTTACACTTTCCGGTTCCATTTACAGAGCTTTTACGTATGAATGAAGAATTGTATTCTATAAACGGAACACCCGATGGTGAAAATGTTTCGCAAGGCAGTTGGACTGGTCTGGATGGATTGACTTCACCGTTGTATTAAAACTTTATATAATGAAAGTAAGAGTGAATAAATTAATTTTTGCCTTGATAATTGCTTTAAGTTTCATAGCAAACAGTTGCACCGATTTAACAGTTGAAAACCTGAACGATCCAACGTTATTAAAGGTTTTTAGCACCAAACAAGATTTACAAAATTACGCAGGGGGTACTTTCAGAACTTTGCACAATGCAATGCAAGGGTACGAAAGCCCGGCATCAGCGATGGCGGTAGGGGCCGATCAAAATACATGCCCCTGGGGGTATGCATATGTATATCAATTCTCATCTGAACCCAGAGCACCTTTTGTTAACAGAACCGATTATCCTTACATATATGCTATCCAAGGATTCTGGGAGGATTGTTACGATGCAATTTCATCGGTAAACGATGTTTTAAAGGTTATGGAAAATAGTGAAGCTGAGATAAATTTTGAGGATTCAGAAATTAATTTATTAAAAGCCTGGAGTTATTTTGTAAGCGGAGTTGCACATGGATATTTGGGTTTAACTTTCGACCAGGCAAATGTTGTTAGAGGAGATCCCAAAACTGATTCTCTTAATTTTGCACCGTGGCAAACCATAATCGATGTCTCTCTGGAATTGTTAGACCAGGCAATATTAATTGCAGATGGTAACTCATTTACAATTCCTGCGGAATGGATGGGAGAAGAAACTTATACTAATTATGAATTATCTGCTCTGGCAAATTCTTATGCAGCACGAATTTTGGCATATAGTTCAAGAAACAAAGCACACAATGAAAATATAGATTGGGAAAAAGTTTTAAAATATGTCAGCCACGGAATTCAAAAAGATCTATCGCCTGAACTTGGAGACAACTATGATTTCTACGACATGTTTACAATGTATTCAACGTATCCGGGTTGGGCACGTATTGATCATCGAATTATTAATTTGATGGATCCCAATTACCCCAGTTACTGGCCACAAACATATGTTTGGCAAAATCAACGCCTCCTTTTGTGGTTGACTCTAAATGGTCAAGACCCTGGCCCGGCAGAGTCGGAAGATGCCAGATTGAAATCTGATTTTGAGTATTTGCAGGAGAATAGCTTTCCTCCGGATCGTGGTTTTTATCATTTTTCACACTACCGTTACAAACGCTACGATGCAGTTTTTTCGGGTGTTTGGTATGGAAATGCTCCAAAACCTTCAATGTTGGTTTGGGAAAACGAAATATTAAAAGCGGAAGCCCTGATTCGAACCGGTAATATTAATGGTGCCGTTTCAATTTTAAACGATCCAAATGGTGCGCGCAAAGTTCGTGGGCAATTACCGGATATTACCTCAACTAATCCATCTGAAGTTTTATGGATAATTTTTTATGAAAGGGATATTGAATTAATTAATACTGGAATGGGAATTAGTTACTTTGATATGAGAAGACGCGACATGCTGCAACGCGGTACTATTTTACACTTTCCCGTGCCGGCAAAAGAACTTCAAATTATGAACTACGAAGTTTATACAATTGGTGGAACACCCGACGGAGAAAATGTTTCGAATGGCAGTTGGACAGGGTTGGATGGGATAACCGTTCCACCGGGAATTATGTGAGTGTGATTTTTTCTGTTTAATATCTTAATTCTGATATTCGTATTTTATTCAGCAGAAAATTACAAACCGCAATTATCGAATAAATTCCAAAATCCAATATCAAAATTGCCTGTTTGGAATTTGATGTTTCTAAAATTGAAAATTATCCGTCGAATGCTGGACAGGTTTGGATTTTATTTTTTGAGATTTGTTTTTTCCAGTTTATCTGGGTTAGGGTTTAATTATTTACCAATATTTTTAATGTAATTGTTGTAGAGATTTAAAATGATAAAAATGAAATAAAAAAAGGTCGCCGTTTAGCAACCTTTTTATC
>JABMPI010000002.1 GCA_013203755.1 Bacteroidota bacterium | reverse complement strand
CCTGAAGCACTGACGTATTTCAAAAAACTCAAAACGATGCTGGTGGCTGAGAAGCATATGCAAAGCGAGGCGCTGTTAGGCGGGATAGTTGCTAAAAAAAACAGGGCGACCCCGGAAAGTCATACGAGTAATACAAAATTTAATACATAAATAAAATGAAAATATCAATTAGAGTAATTCATTGGTTACCTCGGGTTATCTGCATTCTGGCTATTCTTTTTGCAAGTTTATTCGCAGCCGATGCTTTTGAACCCGGACTTACCATCTGGCAACAGTTTGGCGCTTTCTTTATCCATCTCATTCCATCCTTTATTTTACTCGCCTTCCTAATCATTGCCTGGAAATGGGAAAAATTTGGCGGGATCATTTTTATGGTAATAGGATTTGGACTAAGCCCTTTTATCTTTCAACACAATTATAATATGAACCACTCAATTTGGATGAGCCTCGGTATAATTCTGGCAATCACTTTCCCATTTGTTATTGTGGGTATTCTTTTTATTGTGAGTCATTCCATAAAGAAAAAGAAACTTCTAAAAACTAATGATGTATAAGTAAAAACCAAACAATTCCTTGTAATGCGTTTAACGTTTAGGAAGTTCAGTTGCTCATTAGAAATAAAGAATAAAAATATAGTATGGATTCAAAATGATCTGGATTCAAAAATAAAACTTATTCTTGCTGCAGCAATGACTTCTGTTATGCAGTTAAAGAATTAAAGTCTAACTTAACCTTTCATTCCAAAGAGGTTAAATATTTCATTGAAAAAAACATTCAATAACGCTGCCATGGCAATCAACAAAACCGAAAAACAAGAGCTACTCGAAAAGCTGAATATGCTTTTAAAAAAACAATCACTCTTTCAACAGGAAATCAACGAATTGCAGTTTCAAATAACAACTTTACAAGTTGATGATACTGAAAAAGTAATCTCCGACAAAACTCAATTCCCAGAGCAACAATCAACGAATAAAATAATATCTGAAAGAAAAGAAATTGAAAAAATAATTCAACAAAAAAGGTATCAACAAGAAAAAACAAAAATAAAAGAGAAGAAAAAGAGTGAGATTAGTTCTGAACTTGAAAAATTTATTGGCGAAAACCTAATCAATAAAATTGGCATTGCTGTTTTAATAATCGGAGTTGGAATTGGCGTTAAATATGCCATCGACAACGATCTTATTTCTCCTTTGGTAAGAATATTACTCGGATACCTTGTTGGATTGGGATTAACATTTTTTGCCATTCGTTTAAAAAAGAAATACCTCAATTTTAGCGCAGTACTTTTTAGCGGTGCAATGGCCATTCACTATTTTATAACTTATGCTGCATATAGTTATTACAACCTTTTCCCACAAATACTTGCCATTGTTTTAATGGTGATAATTACAATACTCACAGTTACATTGGCCTTGTATTATAACCAGCAGGTAATTGCTCATTATGGATTAGTGGGCGCCTACATTGTTCCCTATCTATTAAAAGAGCCTTTTGAAAACGTTTTAATATTGTTTATATACATGGTTATTATTAATGCAGGAATTCTTTTTATCTCAACTAAAAAGAAGTGGAAATTTTTGAATTATCTGGCATTTTTAGCAACATGGACAATATTTATCACATGGTTTGCTTCTGAAAATTACAACAACCAACTTGGAATTTGTTTACTATTTCTTACCCTGTTTTTCGCAATTTTTTACCTTGTTTTCCTTTCGTACAAACTATTGCTTAAAGAAAAATTTAGTATTGATGATATTCTCTTTCTTCTAATAAATTCCGGCATTCTCTACATCGTTGGATACATTGCAATTAATTCGCTGGAAAGCAGCAGGGAATATTTAGGGTTATTTACACTAATAAATGCAATTATTCATTCCATTACTACTTATATTATTTATAAAACTAAATCAGAAGATAAAAACCTGTTTTACTGGACAATTGGAATGGTTATCACTTTTATCACAGTAGCTATTCCAGTACAATTTAACGATTTTATTACGGCAATTTTATGGGCAGCAGAAGCGGCAGCAATTTTCTGGTATGGCAGAAGCAGAAAAATAAATATCTACGAGATAATTTCATACGTAATAATATTTATTTTATTTATAATTACAGCAACCAACTGGACATCCGTTGCTTACAACTTTCGCTCAAATGAAATAGAGAAATTATTTACACCTGTTTTTAATATCGAATTTTTATCGTCATTTTTCGTAATATTATCATTTTCCTTTATTTATTATGTTATCCTTAATTCAAAAATAGAAAAAGAAAATAGTTCATCACCAACATATATCTTCAATTTACTTTTCCCTTTGTTCGTTCTAATTATTGTCTATTTTACATTCTTCACCGAAATAAATCTTTACTGGAATAACATTCAAATCAAATCTTCTTTTGAATTAAACAGGGATGAAATATGGATTAAACAGTTTGGCGATATTAATAAAGATGTTTTTAAATTTAAAGCAATCTGGCTTCTAAATTACTCTTTGATATTTGCATCAGTACTCTCTTTTGCAAATTTCAGGTGGATTAAAAATAAAAATCTTAACGCTCTTATTCTTGTCTTAAATTTTATATTGATCCTTACTTTTTTGGTGACCGGATTGGGCATACTGGCAGAACTACGCGAAAGTTATTTAAATCCTAATTTAGCTCCAGACTTTGATGTAAGCATTTTCCATCTGATCATTAGATACGTTGCATATCTGTTTTTCGCACTTCTGGTTTATTCCACACATAGGTTTATAATACCAGGTCTTGAAAATAAAATTTTCAAAAAGGTATTTGAGATAACTTTCAGCATTACAATTATTTGGGTATGCAGCAGCGAATTAATTAACTGGTTAAGCTTGTCTGGTTCAACCGAAGTTTACAAACACGGATTAAGCATTTTATGGGGAATATTTTCACTGCTACTAATTGCTTACGGAATTTGGAAGAAGAAAAAACATTTGCGAATAACTGCCATGGTTCTTTTTGGAGGCACACTTTTAAAACTATTCTTTTACGATTTAACAAACCTGGATACAGTACCAAAAACTATTGTATTTCTTTCCATAGGGGTTTTACTTTTAGTTGTTTCATTTCTATACAATAAATACAAACATATCATTTCCGAAGAAAATTAAATTTCAAATTAAACTATAGGAGGGAATTATAATGATAGAACATGTACACAAACACATCACGTCGGAATTGCAACAAAACACCAAAACCGACATTATTTTTATTATTTCGGCAATTGCCTTAAACTTAATTATTCTGGCTGTTAACTCAGGTTTTGCTAACAACACAAAAAACCCGGAATCATCGCTTCTGATTATGTTTTTATTCGTCGCACTACTAATTTTAATCAATCTTGTTGTGATTTTCGGTTTGCTGAAAGGAAAGCAAACCAGAACCAAACTGCTTAACGGATTAATAAAAATGTCAAGGATCAAAACGTAGATAAATACTACGACTCGTCGCTTCTCGGGAATTACAACACGCGCTACAATTTATTTATGATGGTGGTTGTTTTAACTGGCTTAATTTCAATTGCAGTACCATTTATTTTGCGATAACTTAGAATTGTTACCCTGAGCGAAGTCGAAGGATTAAACCTGTAACTTGGAATTTTAAATTCCGAACTCTTTTCTCACCCCTTCCTCAGAGTCACCATTGTAGCTCCGTAACCGTACTCTTTAAACGAAGCATCCTGAAAATAGTATTTTTTGTATTT
>JABMPI010000267.1 GCA_013203755.1 Bacteroidota bacterium | reverse complement strand
TAAAGGACTAAAAAAAATTATTCAATACAATTAAAATAGAAATACCGCAACACACATTTATTTCCAGTGCTTTCGGGGTTTTTATTTTCGATTAGACGAATTTGAAGTGTGTGCTTTTTGCTTTTTAAACCGGTTGCCAAAGTATAATACCAGGGCAAATAAAGTTGTTTGCTCCATTGAGAAAACAAATCTTGCTGTTGCCATTCCGAATTATCGATACTAAATTCAATAATTCCGGCATCGGGGCCGGCAGCCACAGCAATTCCCACAGCATTTCCCTTAAAATCAAATTTGATAATTTTCCCCGGATATTCTCCAACTAACATTGGAACATTGGTGAAATTTGCACGGGTACCAACTTTCTTTTCCGGCTTCCAGTTTTCAACCAAAGTCCATCCTTTTATATTTCGAGGAGGATTGGGTTCAACCAAAACACCATTGCAGTAATTTGCATTATCGCGTGGAGCCGGCATTTCTGCCATTCCCATTTTTTCATTTTTAAAATCAGATTCCCAGGCGGTTTCTAAAAATGTTTTTATGGAATTGAAATAAACGATTTGCCCGAAAGGGGAGGGGTGCAGATTTACAAAATCATTTTCCCAATCAAACTCTTTTGCATCTATTCGTTCGGTAACTTCTTTTGCCAAATTTATGGTTGAAATAGAATAATGTTCAGCTACTTTTTCGTGAAGTTGAATTACCTCGGGGATTTTGTTGCTGCGGTATTCTTCCATTTTGCCGGGATCTACAAAATGCATAAAAATTACATCGCACATGGGATTCGCATTTTTTGCATGTCGTACAATCCCCTCCATGGCACGGGTAATTTCATCGGGTGTTCTACGGTTGGTGTCGTCGTTTACCGCAGCTTCCTCGAAAAGTAAATCTACTTGCCCATCTACCAACACATCTCTTTCAAAACGAAAAGCCCCGGGAGTAGAACCCATGGACGGAATTCCGGCAGCTATAAAATCGAATTCAGTTTCGGGGAATTTTTGCTGCAGGAAACTACAAACTGAATCGCGCCAACCAGGATTAAATGTAATCGATCCTCCTAAAAAAGCCACCCTTCCTTTTTTCTCCTTTTCAAATTTTAAGAAAGAGTTTTTTAAACTTCCCCGTTGTGTGTGGTAGTTGTTTGAACCCAGTTTTTGCGCATTGCAAATCTGAAAAGAAAGGATTATCAGTGTTAGAAAAAGTATCGTGTTTTTCATAAGATTAAATTGTATGTAATTTTCTGTAACTTATGTAACTCGCGATGAATCTAAGATCGGCCGAAGCCAATTTCAACATGTCCTTTTGTGATTTTGACAAGTTAAAATTCATGCTCGTTTCAAAGGTTATTTCAACTCTTTTACTTTAATGCTGCGAAACCAAATTGGAGCACCGGCATGTTTTCCCTGAAAACCTATTTTCCCTATAGTTGCCAACTCTGTAAAAGGAGTATTTAGCCACGATGGAATATCCGTACCATTGGGGTTTTTCTTTCCGCTAATCCAAAGTGCCATGTCCATTTCTGTAACTTTTTTGCCGTTTAATTCTACTGTAATTATTTTTTCGTTACAGGTAACATTCATTTTATTCCATTCGCCTGGTTTTTTTACCCTGCTTTCGCTGGCAGCCAAATGCCCAAAAATAGCAGCGCACTGCCATGTTTTATCCGATGTTGCCCATTTCTCAGCATGGTCGTCAGCAATTTGAATTTCAACCGCATTCGGAATCCAGTTTTTAGTATCGCTGCAATATACAATTACACCACTGTTAGTGCCATCTGCTGTTTTAAATTCAAGGTCGAGAATAAAATTGTCGAACTCTTTTTGGGTCCAAATGGCTTGATCTTCGGAGGCAGTTATCACTCCGTTTTCAACTGTCCAAACACCTGCCGGATAATCGGCATTTGATAAATTATCGGTAAAGAGTGGTTGCCACTTTTTGTTTTGCGCACTTAAAATATTTATAGATGTAAAAATTATTAGCGCTAAAATTCCTAACTTTTTTAGTTTCATCGGTTAATGTTTTATGAATAAATATATACTTTTTAATGTCGTTTAGTTAAGGATAATAGTCTTCGACTACGCTCAGACTGACTGTCACCCTGAGCGTAGTCGAAGG
>JABMPI010000266.1 GCA_013203755.1 Bacteroidota bacterium | reverse complement strand
GTGCCATTGCATCCGTGTTTCTTTCCATTTTTCAAACCAATCGAGTTCGGTGGCGGGACGGACAAAAAATTGCATTTCCATTTGTTCGAACTCGCGCATACGGAAAATAAACTGGCGGGCTACAATTTCGTTACGGAAAGCTTTTCCGATTTGTGCTATTCCAAAAGGGATTTTCATTCTTCCGGTTTTTTGCACATTCAGGTAATTCACAAAAATACCTTGAGCAGTTTCCGGGCGTAAATAAACTTTTGAAGCTCCCTCTGCAGTTGCTCCCATTTCGGTAGAAAACATCAGGTTAAATTGGCGAACATCAGTCCAGTTGCGCGAACCCGAAACCGGGCATGCAATTTCCTGATCTATAATAATCTGCTTTAGCTCGTCAAGGTTTACATCGTTTAAGGCTTTTGCAAAACGGGTGTGTAATGTATTCCACTTTTCTTGATTGGCTAAAACTCTTGGGTTGGTTTCTTTGAATTGTTTTTCATCAAAAGAATCGCCAAAACGTTTTTGAGCTTTTTTAACTTCTTTATTTATTTTTTCCTCAATTTTCGCCAATTGCTCTTCAATCAGAACATCAGCACGATATCGTTTTTTTGAATCTTTATTGTCGATAAGTGGGTCGCTAAAAGCATCAACATGGCCCGAAGCTTTCCAGATGGTTGGGTGCATAAATATAGCAGAGTCGAGACCAACTACATTTTCATGCAATTTTACCATACTGTCCCACCAATATTTTTTGATGTTATTTTTTAATTCAACTCCCAACTGACCGTAATCGTAAACGGCTCCAAGTCCGTCGTAAATTTCGCTCGATTGAAAAACAAAACCGTATTCTTTGCAGTGTGCTACCAGCTTTTTGAAAATATCTTCTTGTGCCATTTTATCTTTAATTTTCAACTGTTTATTAATGTTTATTTTTATGTAACAGATGGAACTCGCTATGAATTCCACAAGCTTTTTGATAAAAATAAACTAACTTGTTTTAGAATTGAAAGACAAAAATAAGATATAATTGGTTGATGCGAAAAAAATTGAGGATTTTTAGACAAATGATGATAAAAGCAAATTATTCTACTTCTTCAAAATCAACATATTCACCTTTATCTTTACTCTTGTTTTGACTTCCTTTTTTATCGCTTTCAATGGTAACTTCTCCATCGGGTTTCGAAGGCTGCTGATGCTGTCTTTGTTGATCTTGCATTTTTTGCTGCATGTTTTTTAATCCTTTGTCCACTAATAAGGGGAGTACATATTTCGTGACGATACGAATACCATAATATATAATTACCAAAATAAGTAATGTGCGAGCAAAACCAACCAGAAACAAAACTATTAGTAAATCCATTTTAATTAGTATTTTAAGATTTTGGTTTCTAATGCTTGAGACCAAAAATACAAATTTAATTTTTTTTACTAAATGTGATGAAATTGGCAGATGGTTAGTTGAAGTTTTTAATAGTTTTTTATTGAACGCGTTAATTTTTGCTAAAAAAAGCTATCCTTGAAACAAAATCAGATTCAATCCGTAAGTTTTTAAGCGGACTTTGTATAGATTGCTTTTAAAGCAATTATAAAGATTGATTGGTTATTTAGATATTACAAAGTTTAAGAAGGTTATTAGTTGTTTGTTTTTTAAAAAGGAAGCAGTGAAATTTCACTGCTTCCTTTTTTTGTTTAGCACCAAAATGTTTCTTTTAATCTATTTTTTAGATCTATTTGTGTTTTGTCGGATTAGTTTAATTTTCCAGTGGAGTCTGTTTTAAAAATATAAATAGGAAATTCAGAATAGAAGTCATACCACGCAAAAAACTCAATTAATCAAATTACATTTTGCCTTATCAGGCGGATTTTACTCTTTGCCTTGACACAAAGAGTAAACAGAAAAGTCAAGGCTGATCTACTTTAAACTTTTTTATTCAATCCTATAAAGGTGTGACTTTGTTCGCAGAAATAAGGCACTATCTACCACTGCAGGAGAAGCCATAAAACCATCTGGTAGTTGATTTTCTCCAACCATGTGAAATGTAGTCCCGGGGGTAAATATAGTTGTAAGTCCATCTTCATCAAACGTGTAAATCTTGCCTTCCGCGTAAATGGGGGAGGCTGATGTTTGTGTTCCAACCCGGGCAGTCCATAACTCCACGCCAGTTTTTGCAATAAAGCATTTCGCTTGTCCTCCTGTGTTTACCATGTAGAGCAAACTATCTATAAGTAAAGCGGATGATCGGGCTTGCGTACTTTTTTTATTGATCCATTTAATGCTATCGGTAGCATTCTCTTCTCCTCCAAGTGCCAATGCAATTACTGTTGACGCACCAAAACCTGTATTGAAGAACAATATGTTATCTGTAACAAGAGGGCGCGAAGAAGCTGAGAAACCTTTAAAATTAGCATACCAAATTCTTTCTCCGGTTTGAGGTTGATATCCCGCAACGATATGTGGACCCACACTAATCAATTGATTCATTCCATTAATTTTAGCAACTATAGGCGTGGTAAAAGCTTTTTTGCTTTCTGCTTTCATGTCTTCCAGATCAACATCACGGGTTCTTTTCCAAATGGTTTCACCTGTGTGTTTATCCAGAGCAACAAGAAATTGGACATCGGTTCCGTCGTAAGTAAGAATTAAAAGGTCATTGTAAAGCAATGGAGACGAACCGGGGCCAACTTCATGTTCGCAATGAAAATCAGTTCGTTTCCAAACTACTTTCCCCGATTCTGTATTTACACAAGTTGTTCCGTATGTACCAAAATGGGCATAAACAAACCCAGCCTCAATAACCGGCGATGGCGAGGCATAACTGTTTAAGGGGTGGTTTTCCTGAAGGCTATCCACTTTGAATAATTTTAAATTATGCAACATTTTGCCAGTGGTGGCATCCATCGCCAATAAGCGAAGTTCTTTGCCATCAGATAATGCTGTGGTCAGCCATATTTTATTATTCAGTACAACCGGAGAAGACCATCCGCGCCCGGGAATTGGAGTTTTCCATGTAACGTTTGTTGAGTCATTCCAGACCGTTGGAATATTTCTGGCAGCACTGTGTCCGTTTTTTTCAGGTCCCCTATAATCTGTCCAGCTTTTAGTCTCTTCCTGGGCAAATACATTGTAGTTGAAATACAGTAGCGAAAGAATACACAATAGATATGAGGTTTGTATTTTTTGATTTTGCATTAAATATTGGTTTTAAATATCACAAATTTTTGACATGTAAACATACAAACATCAATCCAATTTCCCCCAATCGGTATTTGGTTCGGCTCCCATTTCGAGCACTAAACTTCCACCTTTTAGCAACTCTTTTGCAGGAAACTGGAAATTATTTAAAACTGCTCCATTTAACATGGCACTTTGCACATAAACATTTTTTCGCGATGTATTTTTTGCTTCAATAGTAAATGTTTTTCCTCTACCAAATTGTTCTCCTAAATCGATGGTTATCTTTTCGTACATGGGGCTGCCTATTTCATAGATTGGTTCAACCCGGCAACCACCATCGGTTTGAAATAATCCCAGCGATGTCATAATAAACCAAGCGCTCATTTGCCCTTGATCTTCGTCACCCAAATAAGCATTGGCCAAACCATATCCGTAATACCGATCAATAATGGCACGGCTCCATTTTTGTGTTAACCACGGTTTTCCAACCCAATTAAATAGGAATGCGAAATGCATCGATTGCTGATTTCCCTGAATTACAGGATAGTTCCAGTACTGGTCGTTTTTACCGTTAAAACGTGTTTTATCACTTTCGGTGAATCCCCAATCCAAACGTTCAATAAAACGATCTTTCCCAATTGCTTCGGCTAAAGCGGGAACATCTTGCGGAACAAAAAAGGTCAATTGCCAGGCATTTCCTTCAACATAATGGTGATTTGCACCCGATTTGTACGGATCGAAATCAGCCAACCATTTTCCTTTTGCATCTTTCATTCTTGCATAACCAGTTTTTGTGTCAATTACATTTTTCCAGTAATAACCGCGTTTATTGAAAGTCTCAAAATCTTTTTCTTTGCCCAGAGCTTTTGCAAACTGTCCAACTGTCCAGTCATCAAACGAGTACTCCAAAGAGTTAGAAAAACGGCCTTTATCGAAGGGCACATATTTATGTTTTAAGTAGGATTCCAGATCACGGTTTCCGGCAAAACCACCACCTACTACTTGTCCGGGTGTGGTCTGCATTTTTTTTACTGCTTCAAATGCCTTTTCAGCATCAAACCCGTTTATTCCCATTTGATGTGCTCCTACTATTAACGGAATTTCATGTTCGGCAACCATAACCGGAATGTATTCCATGCCGGCCGGACCTTTTGCCAACCAGCCTCCGGCATCGTACATGGCCAGTTGCGAGTTTACCCAGTTATTACTCCATTCGGGGGTAACTAAATTCCAAAACTGATTGAGGTTCCAAAAGGTATTCCAGAAAGCATCGCAACCCAAAGCGGGAGATCCGGGATCAGCCATTTCTGTATCTGTTCATCGGCATCCACCCATTCACCATTTACATCACTAAAAATATTACGGCTACACAGTGCGCGATACATGTTTGAATAAAAGCGCATTTTTTCACGCCGGTCATTGGTTGAAATAGTTAGACGGTTAAAAAGATCATTCCAGGTATTCAGGTTGTTTTGCCTCACCGCATCAAAATCCCATCCAAACGGTTTACTTATTTCCGTTTCCAGATTTTTCGATGCATTTTCAATACTTACATACGAAATGGCTGTGCGGACCTGAACCACGTTATTTCCTTTTGTGTCGAATTCAAAATAGGCTCCGGCATCCAGGCATTTTCTCGCCTTTAAAACTGAAAGTCCTTCCTGCACACCATCCTGCGTCCAAACTCCATAATTTTTTATTGGCTGATCAAATTCTGCTACAAAATGTACAATGTATTCCTGCGAAATTCCTCCACTCCAGGTATTTGGTGATAATTGTTTGCTGAAACCCTCCACACGTGTGGCACTTACTTTTTCTATATAAACCTCTTCCAGCTTGTAAGAATATTCTGCTGGATTTTGTAAATCAATTAAAATCCGTGAGCCTTCTTTTTCTTTTGGAAAAGTATATCGCTGAAATCCACCGCGAGTATTTGCTGTGAGTTCTGCAGTAATAGTATAGTCTGTCAATTCAGCTTTGTAATATCCAATTGGTGCTTCTTCAGTTTCCTTATTCAATCTCGACCGGTAGCCATCATCGGGGTTTCGCTGGTCACCCACCTGAGTAATTAGTTTTCCATTGGTTGGCATAAAAGAAAGACCGCCCATTGTCCATTCATGAATATGGCTAAATCCTCCAATGGTTTCAAAAATTGGGTCGTATCCGGCCTGCCAACCTTTGTTTTGGTTGTCGGGGCTTAATTTTACCATACTAAATGGCATCCAGGGACCGGGAGCAATCATCCATCGCGAATGTGCGGTTCCCATTTTAGTGTCGGCGTATTCAGCTAAAGAAATTAATTTTTGGGATGAACGCTCAACTTTACCGGATTGGATTTCCTGTCCATCAATTAGAACTTTGTATTTACTCTTTTTTGCTTCAGAAAGCGCTGGCATCGGTGCTTCAAATACATATCTGCCTGTTTCAAGGGTAGCTGCGAATATTTCGCTTCCATCTAACACAACTTTCAATTCAGGTGTTCCTGAAAGATGTTCGATATCAATTAATAGTGGTTGTGCTTTTTCGTTGTTGTTTTCAATTTCATAATTGGCTGCTTTTACTTCACGTAAAAAGACTTGATTGTTTTCTTTTAGTTTTGCGTTGCCCGGACCTTCCAACCTGATTTGATCAAACATTAGCCAGGAGCCCTGAAGCGTCGTCATGGAGATAGTGTTGCCACCCCTTTTTAGCACATTTTTGGGAATGGGAATTTCAATTAAATATTCAAATTCATTGGTAGAACTATCTTTCACCATTTTGTCCTTCGAATCGGAACCTTTGATTCCTGCATTTTTTACCTCATTTTCAGGAAGTGGGTTTTCGATCATTTTTTCCATCTCTTCGGAAGATTTACCTTCCAGAGAATTTTGTCCTGATCCCATTGGTAATTTATATTTCCACGATTTACCGTTTATGTTAATTTTAAAAACCGGCTCATCTTCAGTGTTGATATCCTGAATGTCAACAATCAAATTCCAATCCCCTTTTTTGGGCAGTTTTTCAATATTGAAGAGAACATTCAAGGTATGCGAACGCCAGCCCGATGTTGACCAGGTTCCACCCCATTTATCGTTTGGTCCGGGTAAAACATATGGCCAGTCTTCTTTTTCAGTGGATGAACCAATCAGAAAAAAGCGGTCTTCCCAACCAAAATCTTTATCAATAAATTGTTCATAATCACCAGGCGGCAATGAAAATTCCGCACTACTATTATCGGCTTCTCCAATTTGCCAAATTGTTTTGTTTTCCGTTTGGCAGGCTTGAAAAAGGATGCAAATTAGCAGGGTTAAAAGGTAAAATTTCGTTTTCATTGTATTGGTTTTGTTATTTTATTTTTTAATGTTTCGGCAACAGATTGCTTCGTCGTTCCTCCTACCAATGACGGAAGTAATAGAATCGTCATTGCGAGCGAAGCGCGGCAATCTCGACTTGTGTAAAAAGCAATCTATTCAAAGTTCTCTGACAAATCTTCCCAGTTTGGATTAATGGACTCGATCAAATTTATTTTCTTTCTCCTAGAGCCAGCTTTAATCTGTTTCTCACGCGCAATTGCTTCCTCGATTAAAGAAAACACTTCAAAATATACTAGTTTTGAAACATCGTATCTGCTGGTAAAACCTGAAGCATACATTTTATTCTTATGTTCATATAACCGTTTTCTTAAATCGGAAGTAACTCCAGTATAAAGAACCGTATTGTTTTTATTCGTAAGGATATATATTGCCCCGCCTCTTTCTATTATTTTTGAATTTAATACTTAATTAAGTTCTTTTTGCAACAGATTGCTTCACCTTCGTCCCTCAGGTTCGCAATGACGAAATACTAAGATAAAAGGTTAAGTAATACATCAAGAATTACCAGCTAACTTTAACAAACTTCGATTTGAAAGGCTTGAATTCCAGCGAACCATTTTCAATTTTTTCACCCAAAACATTTACTTGTTTTAAGGTAGCCTGCTTGCTATTTGCCAGTTTTAAAGTTTTTAAACCGGCTGATTTACCCTCTGTTTCCCGAACATGCAAGGTGCACGAATTCCCATTTTCACCAGGAGTAGCACTCACCAGAATAACATTTTCCGGCCAACCTTGAATAATAGATTTTTGCCATGTTTTTTCACCCTTGCCCCCGCCTGGTAACACACGCGCTAAAAAGGGCACACGATTGTTCCACCCAAAACGGGTAGCTTCGGACTGTGATTGATTGGTTGAACTACCAATATTGTACACCCAATTTATTCCTCCATGCTGCTCTGCATTGAAATTGGTTGTCCAGTAGTTGTTCATTGGCCAGCCATAAATATGTGTTGTTTCAGGTGTTGCTCCGGCTTTATAACGTCCGGTATTTAGACCTCCAAATTGCATTAAAGGAATTTCTTGTGAATTCAATAATAT
>JABMPI010000265.1 GCA_013203755.1 Bacteroidota bacterium | reverse complement strand
CATAAGGATTTAGCAGTTTACAGTTATTTTTGCTAAAATGTCCTCTCAGGGCCTATTCCTTAAAGCAGATTTCACCAAAAATATCTTTTTTCAAAAATATCTTTTACCTAATTCAATCAAAAACAAATCCATAATAATTATGAGTACTGCGTCCGAATTAAATTTAAATGGATTACTTACCGACATTTCAACCTCTTACGAAAGCCGTATTCAAAAAATTCAAACTGCTTTTCAATCTTCAGAAAATATTACGGAATCGTCTCATTTACTTTTTGATAATGTCCAGAATTTTTTAAATAATCTTAAAAAGGAAAGAGAAGTCTTAAATTCCAGCCTTAGTGAAACTATGGCAAAAAATGGTTCATTGCGCAAAAAAGATTATAATTTGATGATGACCGATGTTCTCGATTTACTTGATAAAAAGGAATTAGAAACTGAAACCCAATTTTTGAACTTTATAAAAGACCAAAAAGATACTACCCAATCACTAAAAAACAGCCTGTTAGATATCAAGGATGTTAACTCATCAAAAACAAGCGAAAAAATTACCATTATTAAAGAACAACTTTCTCATATTTCAGAACTTCAGGGAATGAGGAAAGAGGCTGTAATTAAATCTTTTACAGATTTTCAACAAATGCATAATCGAATAATGGAGTATCTGGGAAACTTATTGAAAAATGGAGATAACATTCAGGTTAAAGATATAAAATTGATTAAAAATCAGATTATTAGAGAGATTAACTGAAATATGAAATTAATTATTCAATTAACATAAAAGATAAAAAAAATGAAATTAGCATCAGAAATGAAAAATTTAAGTGAAGAAATTATTGCTTCATTCAAACAACGAATTAAAGAAAATGAAGAACTTGTATCAGAAGTGCAAGAAACCCTAAATGGATTCCATAAGGGACATCAGGAAATGACTGCCGTTTTAAACGCCAATGCTGCAGCCTTAAAAAAAGGCCTGGCACTTGATGATAAAAATCGATTGAAAGAAGCCGATATTCTTATGAAAAAAATGATCAAAGAATATAAGGAGATGGCTACAGCTTTAAGAGCAGGCCTTGCCAAGGGTGAAAAAAATCGATTGGAAGAAGCGGATATTCTTATGAAAAAAATGGTCAAAGATCATAAGGATATGTCAGCAGCCTTAAGAACAGACCTTAACGAGGTTGAAAAAACGAGGTTGATGGAAGCTGATATTCTTATGAAAAAAATGACCAAAGAGCATAAGGAGATGGCAGAAGCCTTAAGATCAAGACTTGACAATGACGAGAAAAACAGACTGAGTGAATTTGATGCCCTTATGAAAAGCATCAACGATAAAATTTCAGAGATTTCTACAAACACCAATAATTTGCTTGTAAATAGCGAAGTAGAAAGACTTAAGGAATTTGCTGAACTTATGAAAAGCATCAACGATAAAATTTTAGAGATTTCCACAAACACTCATGATTTACTTGCAAATAGCGAAGTAGAAAGACTTAAGGAATTTGCTGAACTTATGAAAAGTATCAACGAAGAGATTTCAGGGATTTTTACATTCACCCATGATTTGCTTTCAAAAAGTGAAGTAGAAAGGATGAAGGAATTTGTTGCACTTATGAAAAGCATAAACAAAGAGATTTCAAGAATTTTCTCATTCACCCATAATTTGCTTGCAAAAGGTGAAGAAGAAAGAATGAAAGAATTTAATGTGGTGATGAAAAGGATTCAAAACGATGTAAAAAACCTCAAAAAAGCCGTTGCCGAATTGTTGGGCGATTTTGCAAAAGACAGAGAAGGAGCATCATCCGCGTGGAAAAAGATGTCGGATATTCTTGCTCAATTAAGAAAAACAGGCGTTGCTGCACCAACAAAGGAAGTAATAAAGGAAGTTGAAAAGAAATTGGTAAAAAAAGAAATCCCAGCTGAAAAAGTCAAGGAAACTCCAGAAGTAGCAAAACCTATTGCAAAAGTCAAGGAAACTCCGGTAGTAGCAAAACCTATTGCAAAAGTCAAGGAAATTCCCGTAGCTGCAAAACCTGCTGCAAAAATCGAAAAAACTCCTGTTAAAGCTGAACCAATAGTTCCGATGTCTTTGGAAGATAAAATAGTAGATTTTATCAACAAACATCCCAAAGGTGTGAAAATTTCAGAGATGGAAGCACCACTTGGCGAAACCAGAATGAAGTTAGGATATATTGCTAAAAATTTGCTGGAGTCAGGGAAAGTTCAAAAAATTGATAATATATATTATCCTAAAAAATAATCACAATAGTTACTTTTTGGAGTCGAATAAACTGAATTTAAATCCATGTTTTTTCGACTCCATTCTTTAACAAAATTAAATCACATGACAAAAAAAATACAATGTACTTATTGTAAGGGAACAGGTAAAGATCCATTTGAGCTGCTTTCCGCAATTTCATTTTGTCTTGTTTGCAACGGAATAGGGCATGTCGAAGTTGAAGAACCTTTTGTCAATTGTGTCTTCTGTAAGGGATCTGGAAAAAATCCGCTTGGTGCCAGAATACCGTGTGTCGTTTGTGGAGGAAAGGGGAATAATCATTTTGTTAACAATGTAAAATGCAACAAATGTGAAGGAACCGGAAAATCAAGCGATAACCTTCCTTGCACGTTATGTGGGGGTAAGGGAATAAATTAATAAAAGATTAAAAAGATGAACGATCCTGGAAAAAATATAAGAAAAAGTTTGCTGAAAAATCAGGAAGCGCTGAATAGCTTCAAAGCCAGAAAAGAAGCTTTTTTACTTGAAAAAAAACAGATATTAAAAGAAATTGAAGAGGCAAAAAGTATCTGGGAAAGCACGGTTAAACAATTACCTAATTCTGAATTTAATTAATAACATATCAATTTTACCAACAATGAGCAATACTAACAACAATGAAACGAACACCGTGCTTGAGATGAAGCCGATGGCAAACTTCGTAGAAACAGAATATATTAAGAACATTACGAGTCGTGGCCTCACGTACATAAAAGCAGGTTTTCCGGTACATTTCAGAGGACCGTCGGGAACCGGAAAAACTACGGTTGCCATGCATTTGGCGAATAAAATTGGCCGGCCAGTGGTCATCATTCATGGCGACTCAGAGTTTAAAACCTCCGATTTGGTTGGCAGCGAAGCAGGTTACCGATTTAGGAAATTAGACGATAAGTTTATTCATACCGTGCATAAACAGGAGGAGGAGATGGAAAAGAAATGGGTGAACAATCGATTAACAATCGCTGTAAAAAATGGTTTTACACTTATTTACGACGAATTTACCCGTTCGCGTGCCGAGGCAAATAATATCCTTTTGCCCATTCTTCAAGAAAGGATGATGACCACATCGGCAACAAAAAAAGAAGATTACTACATGAAGGTGCATCCCGAATTCAGGGCAATCTT